>DATGXO010000033.1:0-50044 GCA_035298965.1 Opitutaceae bacterium
CTCCGGCACCGCCGCCCGCAGCTCCGGCGGCGCGCGCACCGGTTCCTATTCCTACGCGCTCATCCCCGGCTCCTCGGTGCAGGCGCTCACGTTGCGCCAGCCGTTCACCTATCAGGCCGGCACGACGATCACCTACTACCTACTCTCGAAAATCGTCGCCAACTGCGGCACCCTGCGGTGCCAAGTTTCCAACGACGACGGGCTCACCTGGGCCACCGTGCGCACCGACACCGGCGGCTACATCGGCAGTTGGTCGCAGCGCACGATCACCGCCGCGCAGCTCGCCGCCGCCGGCCTGACGGTGGGCGACAGCTGCCGCCTGCGCTTCGTCGCGAACATCGAGCGGCAATACGGCTACGGCGGTTTCCCGCAGTACGGCTTCGCGCTCGACGACATCGCGATCGCGGACACCGCCATCGCCAGCCATGGCAACTGGACCTCGCTCACCACGGCCACCGTCGGCACCAGTTTCGCGATCACCGGCAAGGCCAGCGGCCTCTACGCCTACCGCGTGCGCAATTTCGCCAACGGCGCCTGGCAGCCCTACGGTCCCGCCGCGGAAGTCGTCGTCGCCGGCACCGCCTATTCCGACTGGACCGTCGCCTACGCGCTCCCCAGCGCCGCCGCCGCGATGGACGCGAACCCGAGCGGCGACGGCGTCGAAAACCTCCTGAAATTTGCCTTCAACCTGAACCCCGCCATCGCCGACACACGCACGCTCACGCCAGGCACCGGCACCGCCGGTCTGCCCGCGATCAGCACCACCACCGTGGGCGGGGCCACGTATCTCACGGTCGAATTTCTCCGCCGCAGAGACGCCGCCCAACTCACGTACAACGTCGAAGTCAGCTCCGACCTCGCAAACTGGTCCGCGTTTGCCGGCACCGAGACCGTCACCGCGATCGACGCTCTTTGGGAACGCGTGCGCGTTGTCGACACCGCGGCCGCTTCCCGCCGCTTCGCCCGCGTGCGCGTCGGCTGGTCCGCCGGTGCCGCGCAGTGATCCACCGCCGCGGCCGTGCAGTGAACAACCACCCGCACAAGGTTGCGCACAAGTTGTTCACCGGTCCGGAGTGCCCAACAACTTGTGAGGAAGAAAGCCGTGACCACGCCTCGCGGCGCCGCATGTTCGGTGTCGTTCTTTGACCGAACCCGCGAAAGACCGAGCGGCCTGCAACGGCCGGCGGACACCCGCGAGGGATAATCCCGGGCAACCGGGGAAAGGAGCGCCGGAGCTGGTCCGGTCCTCCCCTCCGCAGCCGGCGCAAGCCGCGCGGCAGGCAGATGTCACCAGCTCCTCTGGGCGGGGTCGCACCCGTCCGGAAATGCGAATCAGGAGCTGCGCGGCCAGGGGCGAATTCAGAAACCGCCACCGAGCCGAGTCAGGCACCCAGGACGTTTCGACCGAAGGTGCCGACGCAGTTACCCAGAGGGTAATGGTTGCTGCTGCGAATCAGCACGGCGACCGCCGGCCAGTCGCGCGACTCATCCCGCGCGCCCAAGGCCCCGCCGAGAGGCGAGGGACCGCAAACGGCCAACGGTTCGTCGGGGAGCGAGCGGGCGTGGCAATGCCTGCAAAACCTCCTCGCTTGGGGCGGTCGCGCCAAACGCGATCACCCAACTGCAAACGAAAACGCAACCTGAGAGGTAAGAGGTCAGACCCGTAGCGTCAGGTCAACGGCCGGCGATCCCGCCGGTGCCGCCCTGACGGTAAACGGTGGAGACGCGAAACGAGCTTGCAGGCGTGTCCCCACCCAGTCCGGCGTGTGCGCAACGGCAGTTGCTCACCGAACCGGGCCAAGAGGCCTCACTCGAAAATCACGGGCGGCAACGCCCGCGACGGTCCTGCTATGAGACCGAGACCATCGCTTGCCGCGATGAATGGCGTCGGGGAACCGGCAGCCCGCCCACGGCGGAGCGCCCAATGCCGGTGCACGGGAAAGAGAGCGTGGCGAACTCCCACTCCCCAATTTGGCCCGGAGCTCCGCAAGGGGCTCCGGGCCTCATTGCTTCACGACACTGGCAACTCGCGGGCAGATCGCGCCGGTCCGGTCCTTTCATCCACTTCGTTCGGCAGCCCGTACAAACCCGCAACACCGCGCCCCCCACGATAGGCGCGCCCCAGGCCCGGAGGTCCAACAACCTCCGGGCCTGCTCGTTCTCGGCGCGAACACAGCCTCCGCGCAGCACGACTGCCGCTCGCGAACGCTCTCGCGCAGGCTCAGCGCTGCCACTGCTCGCCGCCAGGCGCGGATGTGGTATTCCCCGAGTCCGCCTCGCACCGCTCCCGAAGGTGACGGAAACCGACCAACCGGCCGCCGCGCTCGTCCCAAAGGCGGAAACCGAGCGAGCGCAGGCTGCCGAACAGCGTCACCGGTCGCACCGCATAAAACCGCGCGACTGCCCGGTGACACCGCTCGAGATGGTAGTTCGGTATGCGCGGATTGAGGTGATGGATGTGGTGGAAACCGATGTTGCCCGAAAACCACTGGAGGATCCGGGGCAGGCGGTAGAACGAGCTACCCTCCAGTGCCGCGGCGACAAAGTCCCACTCCGCGCGGCGCGCCCACGTCACGCCCTCGAACTGGTGCTGCACGTAGAACAACCACACGCCCGCCGCGCCGCCGACTACCAGCGTCCCCAGCTGCAAAAGCAGATACTCCGGAAAACCGAACAGCCAGCTCAGGCCAGCGACCATCCCGGCGATCGCCAGATTCGTCCACCACACCGAGCGTCGCTCCGCCCGTCCGCTGCCCTTCGCCGGGAAACGTTGCCAGAGCAGGAACAGCGGTGCCGGCGCGAGCACGAACAGCGTGAGCGGATGCCGCGCAAGACGGTACGCCAGCCGGCGCCAACGCGAGGCGTTCCGGTATTCGTCCACTGTCATCGTCCAGATGTCGCCCGTGCCGCGCCGGTCGAGATCCCCCGCTGTCGCGTGATGCTGCGCATGCTCCCAGCGCCAGTGCCGGAACGGCGTGAACGTCACCACGCCCAGCACGAAACCGAGGATCATGTTCGCCCGCCGCCACGGGAAGAACGAGTCGTGGGTGCAATCGTGGAAGAGGATGAACAGCCGGACCAGCAGCGCACCGGCGAGCACGACCAGGGGCAAAGTTAGCAACCAGGATCTGGACACGGTGAAGTACAGCAGCGTCCACACCAGCACATAGGCCCCCACCGAACTGACGGCCTGCCAGCTCGCGCGCCCCGCCGAAGATTTCTGGTAGGTGGCGATTACCCGCCGCCACTCGGCCACAGAGGACGGGGCCCGCCCGCCGCCGTCACCACGTTGTGCTGCCGTTGGATTCATGGGTGTTCCTCCCGGAGATTCATCGTTGCGGGCGACCGGAACGCCGCCGAGACGGCGCCTCCGCGCGGAGCGAGGAGATCCACTCCATCGTTTTCGCGGCGATCTGCCGCCCCGTCATCTTGTCCGCCGGGACGAACTCGAAGTACCGGCGGTCCTGTTTGTTCCGCGCGAGCCGGCGACGCAGCTCTCCCTTCGCTTCCCCCGGCCCGAAGGCCAGGATCGGTCCGCCGGCGGCGATGCAGGCGATGACCGCGTCGTAATAGAGATCGAGCTGCCCGGCGAAACGTCGCTCCCGGCGGTCGTCCGCCGGCACCAACTGCGCCTCAAACGGGACGGTCGACCTCCGCCCGGCGATCCGACCCGGCTGTTTGTCGAGCCGGGAGAGCACGAGCGTCGTCCGCGCTCCGCGCAGGGAGACGAACACGATCACCGCCTTGCGGTGGTCGATCCAGAGGCCGACTCCGGCGCTCGGTCCGTCGCCCGCCGCGGCCGCGCCGCGAGAATGCAGCGATTGCTGCAGCTTCCTCGCCGCCGAGCCGGCGCCCAGCCCCCGGAGTCCGGCTCGCGCCGAAACACCAAACCCTTTCGCCGGGGCCTGCGGAGGGGCAGGCGAAGCGGAGGCGATTTTCATGTCGGAATCTACGGCCCGCAGCATCGCCCCGAAATGGGGTGAAACCCGACCGCGTCTGCCTTGCTCGCCGCGACCGCTTGGTCGGGCAACACCCACTATCGGACGCGACAGCGCTCCGCTATCGTGCGCGTTGGGCCAGCGCGCATTCCCGCCGGCCGCCAACACACACAGGTTCGGCACCCGCGACCGATCCGCCCGACAATCAACTTCACAACACCGGCCTCCGCACCGCACCCCCTCCCATGAGAGACGACTACCTCGCCAAAGCATCCCTCACCATCGACGACCCGTACGTGTTGGTGAACGTGGTCTCCACTCGCGTGAAAATGCTCCGCCGCGGCGCCCGCCCGCTCGTCGAGTCGCTTGAGAAGCTCGATCTTGAGGACATCGCCCTGCGCGAGATCTTCGAAGGTCGGATCACCTACGAACTCGGCAGCCCCGACCCCCGCTTGCAGCGACACGAGCCGGCCGCCCCGAGCGCCGCCTGACGCCAATCGCGCGCGCTTCCGCCTCCCCGCCCCGCCCTCGCCCCCACGCGCCCCCGGGAGGGGAGCGTTTCGCCCACCCGGAACGGCTGCACCGCGCACAAGGCACGGCGCGCAGGCCGCCATGTCAACTATTGATTGACATGGTCCGCCAACGAGCGGTCCCGAGGCGAACCTCGCCCGGTCGACGCCGCATCCGCCCGGCGCAGACGTCGCGCCAGGCAAGCTCATGCGCCACGATCCGCTGGCGAGTCCAGCGTCGAGCGACGCGATCCAGACCGTGGTTATGCAGACATCCGCCTCCGCGCTCGGCCGAGCGACGCCTCGGTTTTTCAGCACTCGGCTTTTCTCCCCTGGCCCCTCGCGGATCGACCACGACTCAGGCGGCGAGATCGAACCGCGTCTTGAGTTCCACTGGACTGAGCGCCAAGGAAGCCAGCAGCAGGCCCGACATGCAGCGCACCGCCGCCTCCTTGACCAACTGATCGAAGTCGCGCCCCGGCAACGCGGCGCCGCCGCGGCGGATCACGAGTATGCGCGAACCGGCCAGAAGCAGTTGCATCACGGCGGTCTCCGCCTCCGCCCGCGTGCCCGCGTGGCGGGTGAACTCACGGCCACGGCGGGCGACGAAGGGAAGATAGTCGATCGCGTATTGGGTAGGCATGTTCGTGTCGTCGTGTCTGGATATTCAGCACCATCAGCGCCGCCGCGCGGACGCTCAATAACGTCCGGCTTTCCCGTCGGCCTCGATCGTGCCGGATGCGATGGCGTAGCGGGTGAGACCGGCGGTCTCGTGGATGTCGAGTTTGTTCATCAGCTGCTGCCGGTGCTTCTCGACCGTCTTGATCGAGATCCCCAGGCGCGCGGCGATCTGCTTGTTGGCCGCGCCTTCGGCCACGAGCTGCAACACCTCCTCCTCGCGGGAGGTAAGCGAGTCGCGTTGGGTGCCAGCGGGCTGACCCTGTTCCCGCGCGCGGCGCTGGTTGCGCAGTAGCAGCCGAGTGATGCCGGGGCTGAAGAAGACCCTGCCGGCCGCGACCTCCCGGATCGCCCGCAACAGGAGCGCACTCGAGCCCTGTTTCTCGACGAATCCCAAGGCGCCGACCGCGACCATGCGGACGACATACTCGTCATCGCTATGGGCGGAGAGCGCGAGCACGCGAGCCGCCGGATTCTGCGCGATGATCTGGCGGGTGGCCTCGCAACCATTGAGGCCGGGCATCGCGATATCCATGACGATGACGTCTGGTCGCAACTCGGCGGCCAGACTCACCGCCTCCATCCCCGTCTCCGCCTGCCCCACCACCTTGAATTCACCGCTCGCCTCGAGCAACGCGCACACCCCCTCGCGGACCACGACGTGATCCTCGGCCAATAGAATGGTGGTCGGATTCATGGGCTGGCTGCCTTCGCCGTCTTCTTCAGCGGGATGTGGGCGCAGATGGCGGTGCCCTTTCCCGGGGAGGATTCGATGGTGAGCACACCACCCACCATCTCGACCCGTTCGCGCATGCCGAGCAGACCGAGGTGTTTCCGGTTCCTGGAACCGAGCACCCGCTGCACATCGAAGGCGCGGCCGTTGTCGCGAACCTCGAGCTCGATCCCGAGCGGACTCTTTTTGACCTGCACCGTCGCTTGGGTGGCATGGGCGTGGCGCGCCACGTTCGTGAGCGCCTCCTGCGCCACGCGATAGATCACGGTGCGTTTGGCGCCGTCGAGGACCTCGATCCCGGGATCGGACACGAAACGAATGTGCAACGAACGCCCCTCGGGCTGGTTCCGGATGAGCGCGCGCAACGCAGGGACCAAGCCGAGATCGTCGAGCACCGCCGGTCGCAGCTCGCGCGCGAAACGGTGGACCGCCGTCACGGATTTCTCGACGAAACGCTGCGTGTGGGCGATGCGCTGGCGCAGTCCGCGATCGTTCACCGTCGAGGCCTGTTTGAGGATGGCCAGCTGGACGTTGATGCCGGTGAGGATCTGCGCGATCTCGTCGTGGAGTTCCCGGCTGATCAGCTTCCGCTCCTCCTCCTGCGCCGTGATCACACGCCGGGTCATGCGGCGGAGCTGCTCCTGCGCGACCTGCGAACGTGCCAACAGGTAGCGGTCGTGGCGGACCGCCTTGGCCAGCTCCGCCTCGGCGTGCTCGGTGCGAACTTGGGCGACCCGCCGATCGCGTTCCGCATGGGCCAACGCGGCGGTCTTCCGCCGGAGCGCCCCGCGCAGCTCGCGTTCGCGTCCGTCGGCGCCCTCGACCGCGCGCCCGATCGCCTCGAACGGCGCCAAGACGGAAAGGAGAAAAGCCTCGGAACGCCGCAGCACCGCACCGCCGTCGTTACCGGCGAAACGCTCCGGCGCGAGCGTCCGAAGCGCGCGGGCGTGCGAGCGGACAACACCGCCGGCTCCGATGCCCTCGGCCAACGCGGCGCGGCCCACGCTCTTGCCGGCGGTGACGCCGTCCCGCCGCGAGCGGCCGAGATGCAGCCGTAGCGCCCGGAGATACCGGCTGTCGAACTGGTCGTTCTTCGGAGTCATGCGTCTCGCTCGCGCATATGTCGTAGCTCGCTGCCGACCGCAGCGATCCCCGCGTCTTCGAGGATGAGCACTGGTAGTCGTCGCAGAGTGCTATCATGCCCCGGTTTCCCCCGGAGGCGAGAAACCCCGACTGGGGTGATGTACTACCGCAGCCGCCCGCCCCGACCCGCCCGGGGACGACGGGCCGTGGTGACCTAATCGGACCGGCGCGAGCACCCGGCGCCGTTCTTCGGTAGGCCCATACCCCGTGGCGCGGCCACCCGGCATCGTCTATCCTACACTTGGTGAGCGCGCCGGACTGCGGGCGAAAGACCCGCGGACGCCCGCCCCGATCCAAGCCCGGCTGCACAAGCACGCCGGGAAACAACTCAGCCATCCGATACCACACTTCCGCCATGCACGAACGAACCACTCCACAGAATCCTCCCGCCTCCGGGGTCCGCCCCTCGCGCGCGCCGCCCACCCACGACGAAATCGCCGACTGCGCCTACGAACTATGGATACAGCACGGCTACCCGGAACGCCTCGACCAAGCCATCTGGCTCGACGCCGAGGCGCTCCTGCGCTCGGGCGGCTGCCGCCCGAGCGACAACTACCGCGAGCTCCGTCGCCACGGCTGAGCCGGTCAAACACCGCCGGCACGCCGATCCTGGGGCACCGGTGCCGCCGCACGCGGTTGCCCGTTCGCTGCGCGTGCGGGTCGCGCCGAACGTGATCGCGTTTGCGCCAGCAATCACGGAAACGCGGATGCGAAAAACCCACGTTGACCGTAAGGCTGAGCGCGACCGCGCGGCGCGATCAGACGAGCCCAACAGGTCGCCGAGGAGAGTGCCGGACGTGAGTTTCTCGACGCCGTGCCGATGATTCATGACGGTTCCGAGTACCGCCGCATCGTGGACAGCGGCCAAGAAACTCAGGACGGCTGCACCAGACCGCCCTCGCCCTCCCATTCTGCCAAGGCGCTCAAGATCCCGCGATTCCCGCGACTGGGCATGCCAGCCCCCTCAGTCCCCTCGGGGGGACGCGCGAAATGCGCCGCCGAAACAGGAAATCCGAGGCCAACCCCCGCGCCCGCCCGCAAGACTCTCCGGATGGCGCCCAAAAGTTGTTTTGGGTCGTACGGTTTCTCGAGCATCACAAGCGGCTGGAGGTACTCCGGCGCGCGCTCCCACGGTAGGGCCCCCGAAGTGAGCACCACCGGAAGCGAGACCCCGGCGGCGCGAATCCGGCAGATCAGGTCGGTACCGGACAACAGCGGCATGCAGTTGTCGGTGATCAACAGCTGCCAGTCGCGTTGCTGCAGGAGCGTCCAGCCCATTTCGCCGTCGGCGGCGGTCGCCACATCGAAGCCGGCCTGTCGCAGCACCGCGGTGCTGATCTCGCTCACGACCGGGTCGTCTTCGACCAAAAGCACGTCGCAATCCGTCCCTGGAAACTGAGCTTCGCTCTCCGCCCGAGAGGCGACGGTAGACGCGGCCGCGGCCCGGGGCGGTCCCGCACTCTTGCCCGTGGTTGCGGGCGGCTGATAACGAAAGATCTCCATGGCGATGGTTCGGTTGGATTGCACGCGGTTGGTGGGATGTTGCGTGCACCATAGGCACTCGGCGCGGCACCCGATATGGGGTGATACCCACCCCTTTTTCCCCGCACAACGGCGCGCGACTCCCTGTGTCGCGGCTTCGGCCGCACATAGCGCCGTCGCGCGAAGCGGCCCCACCGCCTCGGAATCCCCCCAGCTGCCGTCAGTCGACTGCCCAGCCACGCATTGAGCTCTCAAGTGGGAACCGACTCCGCCGATCACCGGCGCACTCCGCGACAATCGCGTTCCCACTTCTTCGATTCTTCCGACGTGCACTCCGCTCTCGCCGCCAATCCGCTCTTCACCGATTCCGCGCTCGACGACACCAAGGTCCGCCAGGCGATGGCCAGCCTCCTCACCGATTGCCAAGCGGCCGGCGTGAGCGACCTCCACCTCAGCTCGCAGGCGCGTCCCTTTGTCCGCCGCCACGGCCAGATCGAATACCTCACCGAACGCCCGCTCCCGGCCGACATCGCCGAAGCCGCCAACCTCGCCC
The DNA here is from genome assembly GCA_035298965.1 of Opitutaceae bacterium. GTDB lineage: Bacteria > Verrucomicrobiota > Verrucomicrobiia > Opitutales > Opitutaceae > CAJCBL01. Next base: position 9,037 of record DATGXO010000033.1, read on the forward strand.
TGCTCGACGAGGCGCAGTTCAACCAGCTCCAGGAAACCTCCGAGCTCGAGCTCGCGCTTGCCCTCGGCCACGACCAGCGCTTCCGCGCCTGCGTCACCATCCACAAATGGGGCGTCGCCGGCTCGTACCGCATCGTCCCTGCCGCCACGCGCTCGCTCGACGACCTCGGTTATCCCGATCCCGAGGTGCTCCGCCGACTGCTCGCGTTCCACAACGGCCTCATCCTCGTCACCGGCCCCGTCAACTCCGGCAAGACCGCCACCCTCGCCGCGCTCGTCGGCGAGGTGAACCGCACGCGCAGCGACCACATCATCACCGTCGAGGACCCGATTGAGTACGTCCTCCCTTCCGACCAGTGCATCGTCACGCAGCGCCAGGTCGGCGACCACACGAAGACGTTCTCCACTGCCCTCCGCGCCGCGCTCCGGCAGGATCCCGATGTGATCGCGATCGGTGAGCTCCGCGATCTGGAGACAATCAACATCGCCATCACCGCCGCCGAGACCGGCCACCTCGTCATCGGCACGATGCACACGGCCGACGCCGCCTCGACGCTCAGCCGCCTGCTCGATGTCTTCCCGCCCTCCCAGCAGGCGCAGATCCGCGCGATGGTCTCCGAGTCGCTTCGCGGCATCGTCTGCCAGCGCCTCCTTCCAGGCGTCGATGGCGGCTGCGTGCTCGCGCCCGAGATCCTCATCGCGAACCTCGCCGTCGGAAACCTCATCCGCGAAAACAAGCTGCAGAACCTCGGCAGCGTCATGGAGACCGGCGTGCGCGACGGTATGCTCTCGATGGATTCCTCCGTGCTCGCGCTCTACCGCGCCGGCCGGATCACGCTCGAGGTCGCCCTCGCCAACATCGGCAACCGCGCCCTCCGCGCCTTGCTCGAGAACGCCGCGGCTCCCGCCCCCGCCGAATCCGCACCGGCTCCCACGCCCGAGAAGAAGCGCTTCGGCCTCTTCTAGCCCGCCGATCGCGCCCTCCGCCCAATCGCCAATCGGCAATCACAAATCGAAAATCTCCCGTGGCCGCCCTCGACCAACTCCTCTCCGAACTGCTGCGCCGCGGCGGCTCCGACCTCCATCTCACCGTCGGGCTCCCGCCGCGCGGCCGCATCTCCGGCGACCTCCAGCCCCTCGCCGACGAACCGCTCACGCCCGAGACGATCGCCCCGCTCCTGCGCGAGATCTGCCCCGAGCGCCGTTGGGCGCACTTCGAGGAGCACAGCGATCTCGATTTCGCCTACGAGATCCCCGGCCTCGCGCGTTTCCGCTGCAACTATCTCCACAACCACTGGGGCATGGCCGCCGTGCTGCGCCAGATCCCCTCTCGCATCCTCACCTTCGAGCAACTCGGTCTGCCCGCGGCGCTGAAGAAGCTCTGCGCACTGCGCTCCGGACTCGTGCTCGTCACCGGCCCCACCGGCTCCGGCAAGAGCACCACGCTCGCGGCGATGATTGATCACATCAACGCCACGCAGACCCGCCACATCATCACGCTCGAGGACCCGGTGGAGTTCGTGCACCCGAACCGCCGCTCCGTCATCGTCCACCGCGAGGTCGGCGAGCACACCCAGTCGTTTGCCGCCGGGCTGCGCAGCGCGATGCGTTCGGATCCCGATTTGATCCTGCTCGGCGAGATGCGCGAGCTCGAGACCATCAAGCTCGCCCTCAACGCCGCCTCGATGGGTATCCTGGTCTTCGGCACGCTGCACACCAACTCCGCGCCCAAGACCGTCGATCGCATCATCAACGCCTTCCCCGCCGAGGAGCAGAACCAGGTGCGCGTGCTCCTCGCCGGCTGCCTCTCCGGCATCGTCTCGCAGCTGCTCTGCAAGAAGGAGGGCGGTGGCCGCGTCGCCGCGCACGAGATCCTCCTTCAGCACGAGGCGCTCGCCAACGTCATCCGCACCGGCCGCATCTCCGACATCCGCGCGATCATCGAGTCCGGCACCGCCGACGGCATGTCCAGCATGGACAACGTGCTCGCCGCCCTCGTCGCCGCCGGCACGATCAACCCGCACGAGGCGTACATGAAGGCGCTCGACAAGAAACGTTTCGAGCAGCCGTCCGCCGCCGGCTCCGCCCGCGCCGCCTAGCGTGCGCCGACCGCGGCCGCGTCACCATTTTTTGCGACTGCGAATATTCGCATTGCTGCCACAACACGGCCGCAGCAATGCTCCCGACCGGAAACCCGCCTCGGGCGGGCCGCTTTCTCGGGCAGGACAATCGGACCTGTAAGTCGAAGGCACAATTTCACCACGCCCTCTCTGGGCCCCTCGGTGCGATTGTGCCTTTCGCATTTTATGGGTCCGGGAAACGCCCGGAGCGCCCCGCACCGCTCGCCGGTTCCGCCACTCCCTTTCCCAGCCTGCCAGGCGCAGCCAAGCCATCACCCACTCCGGCTTCGATGCCCCGCCCATGAACTTTCCCGAACCAGCTCCCAGCGGCCGCCCGCTTGTACCCGGCGTACCGCCCGCACACCACAGTCGCGGCGAGCGTATCCTCCATGTCGACGACGAGCCCACCGTCACCCTGGCGGTCCAGCGCGTCCTGCAAAAACTCGGCTACGAGGTGGAGACGTTCAACAACTCCGTGGCCGCACTCGACCGCCTGCGCACCGCCCCCGGCGAGTTCGATCTCGTCCTCACCGATCTGATGATGCCGATCGTCGACGGGCTCGAGATCGCCGAAGCCGCCCGCATCCTCCGGCCGGAGCTGCCCGTCGTCCTGCTCAGCGCCTACACCGGCGCGCACAGCATCGCCGCCATGCACGCCAGCGGCGTGCGCGAGATCATCGCCAAGCCCGCCAACGTGGCGACCATCGCCGCCAGCCTGCGCCGCGCCCTCGAATCCGCCTCCACCGCATGAACAAGACCGATCCCGGCTCGCGTGGCCGCCTGCTCGTCGCCGACGACGAAGCCGTCGTGCGCAACGCCCTCTCGCGCATGCTCCAGTCCTTCGGCTACGCCTGCACCTGCGTGGCCTCCGGCCAGGAAACCCTCGACCAGCTCCGGCAAAACGAGTTCGACGCCCTGATCTCCGATCTCCGCATGCCCGGCAACGACGGCGTCTCCATGCTCGAACGCGTCAGCCAACTCGCCGACGGCCTCCCCATCGTCGTCCTCACCGGCCAACCCACCGTCGAGACCGCCGCCCGCGCGCTCCGCCTTCCCGTCGTCGGATACCTCATGAAGCCGCCGGATTTCGACGAGCTCACGCACATCCTCGACGACGCCATCCTCAAGCTCCGCACCCGCCGCGCGATGCAGGCCGGCCGTCGCCACCTCCACGATTGGGAGCAGGAGCTCGACTCCGTCCTGCACCGCTACCGCCACGCCGGGCCCGCCGCCGACGGCTCGATGAGCCACTACCTCCAGCTCTCCCTGCGCCACGTCATCCTCGTGCTCTCCGAACTCGAGCAAGCCGCCCGCGCCCTCGAGACCTCCAATCACGACACCCGCGCGCAGCAACTCCTCGATCGCGAGGTCGCGCTCCGCCGCGCGGTCGATGTGCTCCGCCGCACTAAGCAGAGTTTCAAGAGCAAGGAGCTCGCCGACCTCCGCAAGGACCTCGAGCAACTGCTCGCCCGCAACGACGCCGCCGATCCCGCCGAAGCCGGGGACTAAATACCGCACCCCGACCGCGTCCATCGGAGTGTGGAGCCGCTCGCGAGAGCAGCTCTGCACGCCCCCGGCGCCATCGGCCGCCAGCGCAACCAACCGCTGGACACGGGCCACCCCCGCCGCTATCCCACTCGGCGCCCCTCCCGCTTGCCGCAGCGCCCCGCCGGCCCCCGATCGCTCCGCGCCCATGGCCGAATCCGCCCTCTACCCCGTTCCCCGCATCAAAGACCTCGCCGTCGGCGAGCGCCCGCAGGAGCGCCAGGAACGCTCCGGCCCGGAGGCCCTCACCGATGCCGAGCAACTCGCGATGATCCTCCGCAGCGGAAGCGCCGGCCGTAACGTCAAGTGCGTGGCCGACGATCTCCTCTCCGCCGCAGGTGGAAACCTCGCCGGCCTCCTCACCTGGTCCGCCGCCGATTTCCGCCGAGTGAAAGGCATCGGCCGCGTGAAGGCCCAGCAGCTCGTCAGCGTGCTCGAGATCTCCCGCCGCATGCTCGCCCAACGCGACATCGTGCCGCCGCAACTCGAGCATCCACAGGAGATCTTCGATCTCTTCCGCGCCGAGGTTCTCAGTCTGACCGTCGAGAAATTCTGGGTCGTCAGCCTCAACCGCCGCAACCGCCTCCTGCGCCGCGACGAAGTCACCTCCGGCACCGCCACCAGCGCACTCGTCCATCCGCGCGAGGTCTTCCGCGAAGCGATCAAAGCCGGCGCCTGCGCCATCATCGCCGTGCACAACCACCCCAGCGGCGATCCCGTCCCCAGCAGCGCCGATCTCCAGATCACCCGTCAACTCGCCGCCGCCGCGCGCGCCGTCGAGATCGCGCTCATGGACCACATCATCCTCGGCCATCCCACCCGCGATCCGGCCGGGCGCGGCTTCTACAGTTTCCGCGAGGCGGGCCTGCTCTGAAGCCCGACCATTCGTTCGAGAGCCGAGCGGCGTGCGACGAGGGCCACACCCTCGGTGCGCCGCCGGTGGCCGCCCGCATGATCGCACGGTGGCTCGAATTCACGGATCTCGTCTCTCGTTCGCCCGACACTTGGCTGTACGATCACGGGGCCGGCCATCGGCGCTACCGCGCCTGAAGCCCCATTTCCTTCGTTACCTGGTGTCGGCGGCGAAGTTCGGCTCCGCCCTCAAAATTCCGCCAAGAAAGCGCTTGGCAAAGCCCCGGGCGTTTTCCAACTTCCCCGCTCCCCCTTCGGTGGGTTCGTATAGCGGCAATTACGGCGGACTGTAAATCCGCTGACCTAACGGTCTACATTGGTTCGAGTCCAATACCCACCACCACTTTCCCGTCGGCCACAGTCGACCCCGGTCGCCGAGACCACCCGATCCGTTCTGATCGCGAATTGTTTGGGGACCGCCACAGGAGGCGCGGCATTCCTCCGTGCGGTAAGCGCCACCCGTCAGCCCCTCCCGCGCACAGAGCCGTAGGCATCCATCCGCCGCCCGAAACGTCACGTCGGCCGCAGCGCCCCAAGCGCCCGAGTGCCCCCCCGGAGGGCCAATGCGCGGAAGCCTTTTCCTACGCCGAGGCCAGATGCCAACGCCGGCACAGCGGACAATGGTACGCTTTGCGACGGCGCTCCACTCCGACCAACAGTGCAGCATTGAGCGCCTCGCCCTCGGAGGCGTAGCGCCGTTTTCGGAGGCACATCCACTGTCGCTCATCGCGCGTTGGTTTCTTCAAACCTCACGACGCTCGCACGCGGCCGTCCTCCCTGTCCAGACCGCACCGTGCCCGCCGCCGCGGTGCCCGACCGGACACGGCAGAAATCGGTCGCCGCACCACCTCGGTCCACTCACGCTGCCGCCATGACACGCCGCCCCCACCTGCCGCCCTGGCCGGCCGTGCCGACGGCGCTCGGACCCACCGGCCGCAAGCTCTGCCGCTGCGGCTGCGGCGCCGAGGTCGTACCGCGGCGCCGCACCTGGGCGACGCCCGAGTGCATCGAGCGCGTGCGGTTGCGCTGCGACTGGAGCGTCGTCCGCAAACACGTCTATGAACTGGGCCGCGGCCTGTGCGCCATCTGCGGTTGCCATCCGGAAAGCCTCCGGGCGCGAGTCCGCGAGGCGCTGCTCGAAGGCGATCGCGGCGCACTCGACCGTGCCGCCGCCGAAGGTTGGCCGCGCCTCGGCCGCGTCTGGTACGAGATCGACCACATCAAGCCCGTCTGCGAGGGCGGCCACGAGCACGGCCGCGCCAACCTCCGCGTCGTCTGCCACCGCTGCCACAAGGCGCTCACCACCGAGCTAAACCGCGCCCGCCGCGAAGCCCGCAAGGCGAAGTCCGCCTCGTAGGCGGCTACCCCCACCCACGGGTCGCCGCCCGGCGGCCGCGGCCAGCATCACCGCGGCAAACGGCGCCTCCGTCGCGCATCCGAAACGCGGATGCCGCGTGAGCTTCGCCGCCGCAAGCGCGGGCGAGGCGATCCCGCAAAGGAACCGCGCCACCTATCGCGCCGCCGAGCAAAAGCAGAATGCCGGCCCCGCCCGCGCCATTCTGCCAAATAGATGGCACCACCGGAAGTTGGCCCGCGCCGATCCCGGGCTATCGTGCGCGCCAGCATCGCCGGCCTCTGCACCCGCCGCCGGCCCGTCATCCCTCCCTCCCCGAAACACCATGAAACTCGCCTTCGTCCACGGCTGGAGTGTCCACCACACCGACACCTACGGCGAACTCCCGCGCCTCCTCGCCGCCCGCGCCGCCGCCCGCGGCCTCGTGATCGATCCGGTCGATGTCCACCTCGGCCGCTACATCAGCTTCCGCGACGGCGTCCGCATGGACGATGTCGTGCGCGCCTTCGACCGCGCGCTCCGCGACGCCCTCGGCGAAACGCCCGACGGCCTTAACGATTTCTCCTGCATCACCCACTCCACCGGCGGCCCGGTCGTGCGCGAATGGCTGCAACGTTACCACGCGGCCGATCTCGCGGCCTGCCCGTTGCAACACCTCATCATGCTCGCGCCGGCCAACCACGGCTCCGCGCTCGCCATCCTCGGCTCATCCCGCCTCGGCCGCATGAAGGCGTGGTTTGAGGGTATCGAGCCCGGCGAGCAGATCCTCGAGTGGCTCGAGCTCGGCAGCACTGGCGCCCGCCGCCTCAACCAGGCCTGGCTCGAGATCGCGCCCTTCGCCGGCGGCAGCACGTTCATGCCCTTCGTCCTAACCGGCGAGAAGATCGACCCGAAACTCTACGACCACATCAACAGCTACACCGGCGAGGCCGGCTCCGACGGCGTCGTCCGCGCCGCCGCCGCCAACCTCGCCTACGGCTGGCTCACCCTCCGACAGGGGCAGAAGGTCGTCACCATGTCCAACGGCGACGAGGCCACGCTGCTCGAGCTCGACGGCAAGCTGCGCCGCTCCAGCCCCGGGGCGTTCCGCGTGCTGCCCGAGGCGTCGCACTCCGGCACGAAGTTCGGTATTCTCCGCAGCCCCACCGCCGCCAACGCCGACACCAAGCCCGTCGTCGGCGCCATCCTCGACGCGCTCGCCGTCTCCGCAAAGTCTGCGTACTCCGCCCTCGGCGACGCTTGGACCAAGGCCACCGAGGCCGAACAAGCCGGCGCCGGCAAACGGCGCCGTTTCTTCCAGATTGTTTTCCAGATCGCCGACGACCAAGGCGCCCGCGTGACCGACTACGATGTACTCCTCCTCGCCGGCGCCGGCTACGATCCCGACAAACTCCGCAAAGGCTTCTTCGTCGACAAACAGCTCAACAAACACAGCCCCGACCGCATCACGTTCTACCTCGATTTCGACGTGATGGCGGCCGTGCCCGACGACCAGTTCGGCTTCCGCATCGCCGCGCGCCCCGACGGCGGTTTCGCCTACTACAAGCCCGCCGAGTTCCGCTCCAACGCCAAGACGCTCGACGACTTCGTCGACCCGAACACCACGCTTTACGTCGACATCGTGCTGCACCGTATCGTCGACCAGAACGTCGCCCGCTTCGGTCCGATCGACGGCTCCCCCGGCGAGTTCAAGGACACCAAGCCCAACGGCACCCCGGTGGAATAGGCGGCGCTGAGCCGCCCGCATCCGCGCTGTAGCCGTCTGCGTCGAAGCCGGTCCGAAGGGGCGTGGGAACGTCTTTGCTATTCCGAGACAGCGTTTGCCGCGCCGCGCCGTGACCGCTCGGGCGACGGCGCGGTCTCAGCCAACAATCCATCCGACTGTAAGGCTGGACAATGGCCGCCTCCAGCGCCGCCACAGGCGGCAAACCTCGCGTCCGTGCCGGTTCGAGCGCAGCCGGCGCGTCGGCAAGCGACGTCCCTACATCACCTTCGGTCGGGAGTGAAACAGACCGAGCGGCGCGACCGACAGCAGGATCGAGGCGCTCCACTCGACGCGGATTGACGCGCATTCCCGATCAGTGTTCATCAGCGTGCAGCAGCGGTTCCACACTCCGAAACGGTCCACGGTCCTCAGCGCACAGCGATCACCGTTCGCAGTCCCGCGGAGTCTCCCTTCACCCCAGCAGCTTCGCCTGCGCGTCGAGCTGCTTCTTGAGGCTGCCGCAGACGGTGTCGCACATCGAAAAAATCCCCGGATCCGCGATCGCGTAGAGCACGTTGAGCCCCTGCTTGCGCCGCTTGAGCAGGCCGCAGGCAGTGAGCACTTGGAGGTGCTTCGAAATGTTCGCCTGACTCGTCTCCTGCAGCTCCACCAGCTCGCTCACACTGCGCTCGCGGTCCCGCAGCGCCATCAGGATACGCAGCCGCATCGGCTCCCCCATCGCGCGGAAGCGCTGGGCGATCAGCTCGATCGTCTCGGCGGACAACTCCTTGGCCATGCCGAGCACCAGAAACGGAAATCCGCGGCTTGACGACTTCAATCTTCTTTATAACTATGTGGCTATTCAGTGAAACGCAACACTTCTCTTCGCCCATGAACAACGAACTCCGTCTCCGCATCTTCGCCGGCTTCATGATCCTGGTCAGTGCCGCACTCGTCCACTTCGTGAGCCCGTGGTGGCTGCTCTTCACCGCCTTCATCGGACTCAACCTCATCCAGTCCGCCTTCACCGGCTTCTGCCCGCCGCTGTGGGTGCTCCGGAAGATTTTCCCCGAGTCCAGCTCGTGCGGTCGCGCCGACGGCAAATGCGCCGACGAGCCCGAGCCCACAGCGAAGTCCGGCAATTCCTGCGGCTGCGGCCGACACTGAGGAAACCGTGCCGGATCGAGGTGGACGGCGTTGCCCCCAACGCCGTCGCGCGCCTGAACCGCCGCGCACCGCGTTCGCTCTCCCTAAACTCGTTCGCTCCACTCAGGCCCGCGCCCCGACAGGTGCCAGTCGGGTCCACCCTCCGCTCCTCAACCTCAACTTTCCACTTCAACTCCCTCCGCCACTCGCCGCGTCATGAAACTCCTCCGTCTCCTTGCGCCTGTATTCATCGGCGCCATCCTTGGCGGCCTGATGGGGTACTTCGGCCAATGCTCCTCCGGCACCTGCCCGCTTACCTCCACCTGGTGGCGCGGAGCCCTGTATGGCGCCGTGCTCGGCGCCCTGTTCGCTCTCTCGGCCACCCGTTCCTGAATCTCCCGCTCGCCCAATGAAACGTCGTCTCACCCTCACCGCCTGTCTGTTCGCCACTCTGTTTGTGGTCGGTTGCCACCGCGAGTCCGCCACCGTGGCCGCCCTCCCGACCGCCGCGGTCCGCACCATCGAAGTTCGTACGCTCGCCGAAGTGCGCCGTACCGAACTCCCGGGCACCGTGCGCGCCGTCGAACGGGCCGCCCTCGCGCCGAAGGTCACGGGCACGATCACCAGCCTGCCCATCGTCCTCGGCCAGACGGTCAGGAAGGGCGACACGCTCGCCACGATCACGGCCAACGAGATCAACGCCCGCCTCGCGCAAGCCGAGGCCGCCCTCGCCCAGACCCGCCGCGATCTCGAACGTGAAACTGGCCTCGAAGCCAAGGGCGCGAGCGCGACCGAGACCGTGCGCAGCATGCAGGACCGCGTGCGCATCGCCGAAGCCACCGTCGCCGAGGCGCGCACGATGCTCGCCTACACCGCGATCAACGCGCCGTTCGACGGCGTGATCACCCGCCGCCTCGTCAACGAGGGCGACCTCGCCTCAGCCGGTTACCCGTTGCTCGAGATCGAGAATCCCGCCCTGCAACGCGTCGAGGTCGAGGTGCCCGACAGCCTCGCCGCCGTCGCCGTGGGGACCGAGGTGCCGGTGCGTATCAACTCTCTCGAACTCACCGGTCGCGTCGCCGAGGTTTCCCCCGCGCTCGATCCGGTGGCGCGCACCTACCTCGCGAAGATCGATCTGCCCGCCGGTGCCGCCGTGCGCTCCGGCCAGTTCGCCCGCGTCGGCTGGCCCGCCGGCGAAGGCCGCGCGCTCGTCGCGCCCGCGACCGCCGTTTCCAACTTCGGCCAGATGGAGCGCGTCTTCGTCGTCACCGAGAGCCGCGCCTCGCTCCGCCTTGTGAAGACCGGCGCACGCCACGGCACCGAGGTTGAAATTCTCTCCGGCCTCGCCGCCGGCGAGCGCCTCGTCGCCGAGCCCGCCGCCACGCTCCGCGACGGCCAGCCGGTGGAGGTGAAGCCGTGAGCACGCCCGCTCCCCACGCCCCAGATTCACCGGCCCCGGCCACAACCCCGCGTTACAGCATCACTGGCCGGCTCGCCGCGTTGTTCATCGACTCGCGGCTCACGCCGATCGTCATCGCCGCCTCGATCCTCATGGGCGCGTTCGCCGTGCTCATGCTCCCCCGCGAGGAAGAGCCGCAGATCAAGGTGCCGATGGTCGACGTGCTCGTCTCGATGCCCGGCTCCACCGCCGCCGAAGTCGAGAACCGCATGACGCGCCCGATGGAGAAACTCCTCTGGGAGATCCCGGGCGTCGAATACCTCTACTCCACCTCCAGCCCCGGCAGCGCGATGACCGTCGTGCGCTTCAAGGTCGGCACCGATCTCGAGGCCGCGCTCGTCCGCCTCAACCAGAAGCTCCAGACCAACTTCGACCGCATCCCTCTCGGCGGCAGCACGCCGTTGATCAAACCGCGCACGATCGACGACGTGCCCGTGCTCGCCCTCACGCTACACAGCGCCGCGCATGACCACCTCACGCTCCGCCGCCTCGCCGCGCAGCTCGACGACGAGATCAAAGCCATCCCGCAGGTCGCCGAGACCACGCTCATCGGCGGCGTGCGCCGCGCCGTGCGCGTCCAGCTCGACCCGCTCGCCCTCGCCTCGCGCAACCTCTCCGTCACCCAGCTCGCGCCCGCGCTCCAGCAGGCCAACCGCCAGGCGCAGCTCGGCTCCCTCTCGAGCGTCGACACCGAAGTCCTCCTCGAAACTGGCACCTTCCTCCGCGACGCCGCCGATGTCGGAGCCGTTGTCGTCGGCGTCTTCCAAAACCGCCCGGTCTACCTGCGTGATGTCGCCACCGTCTTCGACGCCGCCGAGGAACCCGCCAACTACGTGCTCTTCGGGTCCGGCGCCGGCGCCGCGCTCGCCCCTCTCGCCTCTCGCCCTTCGCCTCTCGCCTCGTCCCAGCCGCTCGAGGCGGCCGTGACGCTCAGCATCGCCAAGCGCCCCGGCTCGAACGCCATCGACGTCGTCAACGACATCCTCGCCAAGGTCGATGCGCTGAAGGGCCGGCTCCTGCCCGCCGATGTCCAGATCGCGGTGACACGCGACTACGGCCACACCGCCGCGGAGAAATCCAACGAGCTCCTGCTGCACATGGGCATCGCCGTCTTCGGCGTCGCGCTGCTCATCCTCTTCTTCCTCGGCTGGCGCGAGTCGCTCGTCGTGCTGCTTGCGATCCCGTCGACCCTCGCGCTCACGCTCCTCGTGTTCTACCTCTACGGTTACACGCTCAACCGCATCACGCTCTTCGCGCTGATCTTCTCGATCGGCATCCTCGTCGACGACGCGATCGTGGTCGTCGAGAACATCGTCCGCCATGTGCGCCTGCCCGGCTCCGACAAAAAACCGCTCACGCAGGTCGCGCTCGAGGCGGTCGACGAGGTGGGCAACCCCACCGTGCTTGCCACGTGGGCCGTGATCGCAGCGATCCTGCCGATGGCGTTCGTCGGCGGGCTCATGGGCCCGTACATGCGCCCGATCCCGATCGGCTCCACCGCGGCGATGGTGTTCTCGCTGCTGATCGCCTTCAGCGTCACCCCTTGGGCCGCGATCCGCGTGCTCAAGCGTCACCTCCCGGCCGCCGGGGGCGGTGCCCCCGGCCAACCGGCCTCGGCCCAGCCGGCTACAGCCGACCACGACCACGCGCCCAACGACTGGTCTACGCGCCTCTATCACCGCGTGATGGATCCGCTGCTCGACCACGCGCGCTGGCGCTGGGCGTTCCTGGTCGCGATCGTCGCGGCGCTGCTCGTGGCGATCGGGTTCGTCGGCCTCGGCGCGGTGAAGGTCAAGATGCTGCCCTTCGACAACAAGTCGGAGTTCCAGATCATCCTCAACACCGACGAAGGCACCACGCTCGAGCGCACCGCCGCCATCGCGCAGGAGATGGCCGCCGCGCTCCGCGACGAGCCCGAGGTGCGCGACTACCAGATCTACGCCGGCACCGCCTCGCCGTTCAATTTCAACGGCCTTGTCCGCCACTACTTCATGCGCCGCGGGCCGAATGTCGCCGACATCCAGGTCAACCTCGTCGGCAAGGGCGAACGTTCGCTCCAGAGCCACGACATCGCGAAACGCCTCCGCCCGAAGATCGCCGCCATCGCCGCGAAAAACGGCGCCTCCGCCGCTGTCGCCGAGGTGCCGCCCGGCCCGCCGGTGCTCCAAACGCTCGTCGCCGAAATCTACGGACCGACCGAGGAGGCCCGCCTCGCCCTCGCGCGCCGCGTGCGCTCCGTCATGGAGCAATCCGCCGGCGTCGTGGACATCGATTGGTACGTCGAAGCGCAGCAGCCGAAGGTCCGCTACCTCGTCGACAAGGAGAAGGCCGCGCTCGCCGGCATCGCCGAGACCGACATCGCGCAGGCCCTGCGCATCGCCGCGCCGGGCCTCGCCGCCGATCTCCTGCACTTGCCCGGGGAACGCGAGGACATCTCTGTCGTCATCGAGTTGCCGCGCGCCGCCAAGGGTCGTCCCGAGGAGCTGCTCGCATTGCGCGTCCGTAGCGCCGCGAATCCCGCCGCGCCGCTCGTCCCGCTCTCCGAACTCGTCCGCCTCGAGCGCACGCCGGGCGAGCGCAGCCTCTACCGCAAGAACCTCGTGCCCGTGACCTACGTCACCGCCGATGTCGCGGGCGTGGTCGAGAGTCCGGCCTACGCGATGTTCGCCATGAACCGCGAGCTGGCGAAGATCGACGCGCGCGATTTCGGCGGCGTTTCCCCGCGGCTCCAGATTCTGAACATGAGCATGCCGTTCGACCCGCGCCAGCCCTCGATGAAGTGGGACGGCGAGTGGCACATCACGCTCGAGGTCTTCCGCGACCTCGGCCTGGCGTTCGCCGCCGTGCTCATCCTCATCTACATGCTCATGGTCGGCTGGTTCAAAAGCTACATCACGCCGCTCGTCGTCATGGCCGCGATCCCGTTCTCGCTCATCGGCATCCTGCCGGCGCACTGGGCGATGGGCGCGTTCTTCACCGCCACCTCGATGATCGGCTTCATGGCCGGCGCGGGCATCGTCGTCCGCAACTCGATCATCCTCGTCGACTTCATCGAGCTGCGCCGCTCGCACGGCCTGTCGTTGCGCGACGCCGTGGTCGAGGCCGGCGCGGTGCGCTTCCGCCCGATGCTGCTCACCGCGCTCGCGGTCGTCGTCGGCGCGAGTGTGATCCTCGCCGACCCGATCTTCCAGGGCCTCGCGATCAGCCTCATGTTCGGCGAAATCGCCTCGCTGCTCGTCAGCCGCATGGCCGTGCCCGTGCTCTACTTCATGACCAACCACCGCCGCTGACCCGCCGGCACGCGTCCGCTCCGGCGGGCGCCCGGTACCGCGTTCGGGCGCGTTACCGAGAAAATAGAAGCGCTCCCGCGCAGCGCCGGCACCCCGTCGCACGTCTTTCCCTCTAGCTCCCACATGACCGTCTATCACCTCCTCCTCCTCGCCGTCGCCGCGCTCGTGGCGTTCGTGATGTTGCGCCCGCTGCTCTTCGGCGGGAAACGCCTCTCCGTCGCCGAAGCGCAAGCCAAGCTCGCCGCCGGCCACGCCGTGCTCGTCGATGTACGCGAGCCCGGCGAATGGCGCGCCGGCGTCGCCAAGCCCGCCTACCTGCTCCCGCTGAGCGATCTCCACGGCCCGCGCAACCGCTGGGCGCCGTTCCTCGAGGCGAACAAGGACAAGGAAATCCTCGTCTACTGTGTATCCGGAATCCGATCCGGACAGGCCGCCATGACCCTCCGCCGCGAGGGCTTCACCGTCGCCAACGTCGGCAGCTACCACCGCTGGGCCGGCGCCGGCCTGCCGACGCGCAAGCCGTAACGTCCCCGTCGGCGCGCCGCCGTTTCGGCCGCTTCTGAACAACCCGCAACCGGCAGCCGCCCACCACGCCTGCTCCTCCGTCACCATGAACATCCGCCTCCTCGCCTCCCTGCTCGCCCTCGCCGCCGTCGTCGGCTGCGCCAAGGAAAACAGCACAACCTCCGCCGCTCCGACCGCCACCCACGAAGTCCGCGATTTCTCCGCCGAAGTGCTCGCGCGCAGCGAGTCCACGCCCGTGCTCGTCGATTTCTGGGCCCCGTGGTGCGGCCCCTGCCGCATGCTCTCGCCCGTGATCGAGAAGGCCGCCGACGACGCCAACGGTCGTTGGAATCTCGTGACCGTGAACGTCGACAACCACGAGCCGCTGTCCCGCGAATACGGCATCCAGAGCATCCCCAACGTGAAGCTCTTCCACCGCGGCAAAGTCGTCGCCGAGTTCGTCGGCGCGAAATCCGAGTCCGGCCTGCGCTCCTGGCTCGAAGCCAACCTGCCCAAACAGTGACGGGCTGCCCGTAGCAGCCCAGCGGAGCCGTCCGGCGCAACGCCCTAACTGGGCGACCGAACCGCTCAGCCCTCCGCCGCACTGCTCCCGCCCGTCGCGTTCGCCATCCTTTCGGCACCCACTTCCCACTCCACGTTTCCCGCTCCGGGTTTCCGCCATGTCCCAATCCCTCCGCCTCGTCATCATCGGCGGTGTCGCCGCCGGCGCCTCCGTCGCCGCCCGCGCCCGCCGTCTCTCCGAAGCCGCCCAGATCACCGTGATCGAGCGCGGTCCCGACGTCTCGTTCGCCAACTGCGGCCTGCCCTACTTCATCGGCGGCGAGATCGCGGACCGCTCCGCCTTGGCCGTGCAGACCCCGCAGACGCTCAAGGCCATGCTCAACCTCGATGTGCGCACCGGTACCGAAGCGATCGCCATCGACCGCGCCGCCAAGCGCGTGCAACTCCGCACCCTCGCCACCGGCGCCGAGGAATGGCTCCCGTACGACAAACTCGTGCTCGCCCCCGGCGCCTCGCCGCTGCGCCCGCCGCTCCCCGGCATCGACGATCCGCGCATCCACACTTTGCGGTCGCTCCAGGACATGGACCGTCTCAAGACCGCCGCGTCCGCCGCCCGCCACATCGCCGTCATCGGCGCCGGTTTCATCGGTCTCGAGATGGCCGAGCAGCTCGTCCACCTCGGCAAGGAGGTCACGCTCGTAGAAGCGCTCGATCAGCTCCTGCCGCCGCTCGACAAGCCCATGACCCTCCTCATGGAGGACGAACTCCGCCGTCACGGCGTGCAACTCGTCCTCGGAGACGCCATCGCCGCGTTCACCGCCGCCGGAGACACGCTCGCATGCCAGCTGAAGTCCGGCCGCACGCTCGCCGCCGATCTCGTCGTGCTCGCGATCGGCGTGCGCCCCGAGACCGCGTTGGCGAAAACCGCCGGCCTCGAGCTCGGTCCGCGCGGCCACATCCGCACCGACGCTTTTCTTCGCACCACCGACCCCGACGTCTACACCGCCGGCGACGCCGCTGAGGTGCGCGACTTCGTCACCGGCGAGCCCACCGCGGTGCCGCTCGGCGGCCCCGCCAATCGCCAGGGCCGTGCGATCGCGGACCACATCTTCCGCCCCGCCGAGGCGCAGCCGCTTCCCGGCGCGCTCGGCACCGCCATCGTCCGCGCGTTCAGCGTCGCCGCCGGCCTCACCGGCTGGAGCGAGAAACGCCTCCGCGCCGCCGGTCGTGTTTGCCGAACGGTGACAGTGAACGACAACCACCACGCCGGCTACTTCCCCGGCGCCCAGCCGCTCCTCCTCAAGCTGCTCTGGGATCCCGCCGACGGCCGCGTGCTCGGCGCGCAGGCCACGGGCCTCGCCGGTGTCGACAAACGCCTCGACGTGCTCGCCACCGCCATCGCCGGCGGCCTCACGATCGACGACCTTGCGCAACTCGAGCTCTCCTACGCGCCGCCTTTCGGCTCCGCAAAGGACATCGTCAACCTCGCGGGTTTCGCCGCCTGCAACACCCGCGACGGTCTCGTCTCGCCGATCGACACGTTGCCCGACGATCCCGTCGTGCAGATCGTTGATGTCCGCCCGCCGGCGCTCGCGCAGAAGCATCCCGTGCCGCGCTCCGGCGTGAGTAATATCCCGCTCGCCGCGCTCCGGCAGCGCGCCGCCGAGCTCGACCGTAACCGCCTCGTCGTGACCGTTTGCGCGCTCGGGAAAACCTCGTACTTCGCGGCACGCGTGCTGGCCCAGCGCGGTTTCAGCGTGCAGTCGCTCACCGGCGGACTCCGCGCCACGATCGATCCGCGCACTCCCGCCAAACCGCCCGCGCCCTGATCTTCCCATGAACCGCGTTTCGCTCCTGCTCTGCGCTGCTTCCGCGATGTTCACATTCGCCGCCTGCCACGCCGAAAACCCGCGCCTCACGCCGGCGGAAGCCGCACGCCGCTTGGCCTCCGGCGAGGCCGTGCTCATCGATGTGCGCGAGCCCGACGAATGGCGCGAGACGGGCATCGTCGCCGGCGCCACGCCGCTCGCGCTCAGCGATCTCCGCGGCGCGCGCACCACGTGGAGACCGTTTCTCGCCGCCCACAAGGACCGCGAGCTGATCCTCTACTGCCGCTCGGGCAACCGCTCCGGCCAAGCCGCCCGCCTGCTCGCCGCCGAAGGCTACCGCACCGCCAACGCCGGTGGCCTTCGCGACTGGAGCGCCGCCGGACAGACGATCCGTCACTACGGCGAATGACGGAGCCATGAACCACGACGTACCCGACTTCTCAACCGAGGTCCTCGCCTCAGTCGCGCGGTCCCGGAGCTCGTCGATTTTCGGGCGCCGTGGTGCGGCCCGTGCCGGGTGCTCAAGCCGGTGCTCGAGAAACTCGCCGCCGAGGCGGCCGCTACGCCGATGCCGCCGCGAAACGCGCCTGCCTCGCGTTGTTCAAGCTCCTCGGCCCCGTCACTCGCTCAGCGAGGAGTACCACCGCCGCTACAGCATGCTGGCGAACTCGTAAGCCGCCGCGCCGGAGCCACTCCCTCCGGCCGCACGCCCCACCGCGGGCCCGGCGCGCAAACGTCAACAGGGGCGTGAACTAGCGCCGCGTCGAAAACAACTCCGCGCGCTCGCTGTGGGTTTTTTCCAGACTGGCGCAGACGAGCTCGCACAGATCGAAGATCGATGGATCGGCGATGCTGTAGAACACCTGCAGCCCCTCCTTGCGCCGCACGAGCAGCCCCTCGTCGGTGAGCGTCTGGAGATGGCGCGAGACATTGGTCTGCGTCCCGTCCGTCAGCTCGACGAGAGTGGTCACGTTCTTCTCCCCTTCGTGCAGGCTGTGGAGCAGGCGCAGCCGCCGCGGCTCCGACAACACGGCGAACCGCCGGGCGATCATTACGAACGCTTCATCACTGAGGGGGCGCAGCTTCTTACTCATGAGGGATGATCGAGGGAAATTGACCGGGCGCAGGACAGCATATGCTTTTATGCGCATATTAGCCCTAATAACAATTCGTCGTTGAGCTATTAAGCAGTCCCACCGCGTCCGGAAGCAACCGAGATCCACCCCGCTCGGGATCCCCACCAACAACCCCATGCACCTGAACCGCTTTCTTGCCCCCGCCTCGCTGCTCCTCCCTGCGTTGGCGTTCCTACCGACACCCGTCGCCGCCACCAATGGCATGAACATGGAGGGCTACGGACCGGTCGCCACCGCGCTCGGTGGTGCCTCCATGGCCTACGAAAACGGCACCGCTGCGGTGATCAACAACCCCGCCACCCTCTCGCTGCTACCGGAGGGCAACCGCCTCGATCTCGCTGTCGGGATGCTTGGCCCACGCATCACCGCCACCACCGCCGCCGGCACCGCCGCGGATTCCCGCGCCGACGCGTTCTTCATGCCCGCATTCGGTTACGCGCATCGCCGCGGCGCTCTCACCGCGGGTTTCGCCGTGTTCGGCCAGGGCGGCATGGGTTGCGAATACGATGCGGATTCCTGGCGTGGTCTCGGCTTCGGGCTGCTCAACCGCACCGAGGTCTCCGTGGGCCGCGCAATCGTGCCGCTCTCGTACCGGATCAACGACCAACTCAGCGTCGCCGCGACCATCGACTTTGTCTGGGCGGGAATGGATCTCAAGATGGCGATGTCCGGCGCCCAGTTCATGGACCTCGTCGGCACACATCAAACCGGCCAAGCGAGCGGTACGATCGTCCAGAGCTTCGGCCAGATGCTGGCGACCCTGCCCGCGGGCACCGCGGTCGACTACGCCTACTTCGATTTCTCGAACGGCTCCGATTTCACCGGCGCGGCCCGCGGCTACGGCTACGCCGCCAAAGCCGGCCTCGTGTACACGCCGTCGCCCGATCTGTCGTTCGGCGTCACCTATCACTCGCAGACTCGGCTCTCCGACTTGAAGGCGGGCGGCGCAAACCTCGCATTTCAAATCGACATCCCGGAGATGGGCGCGATCGCGCAGACGCTCGCCGGCGACATCACCGTGCGCGACTTCGAGTGGCCGGCGATGTTTGCGGCCGGTGTGGCATGGTACCCGGCGGCCGGTTGGATGGTCGCCTGCGACGTGCGTCGGGTGTTCTGGGCCGATGTGATGGAGAACTTCAGCCTGCGTTTCACCGCCGACGACACTTCCGCCAACGGCTCCTTCGCCGGGCAGGACCTCGCCGCCCTGCTGTACCAGAACTGGAGCGACCAGACCGTGATCCAGATTGGAGTGGCCTACGACGTCTCGAAGCGCCTCACCCTGCGGGCGGGCTACAACCACGGGAAAGACCCGATCCCGGACAATTTCCTCAACTGCCTCTTCCCCGCCACGGTCGAGGACCACCTGACCGCCGGCTTCGGATGGAAGTTCAGCGACCGCTCCTCCATCGACGCCTCTCTGGTCTACGGATTTCCGCACGAAGTCACCAACGGGGGCGGCGTCACCGTGCGCCATTCGCAGTACAACCTCCAACTGCTCTACGCGTTCCGTTTCTAGTCCCGCGCGCCCGCGCTGCCGCGCCTCCCCCGCGGCCGCTCCGCCTCCACCGCAGACCACCCGCTCACGCTCCGCAGAAGAACTTGTCGGCCTCCATGCAAAACCGCCCACGCCTCCGCTCCCGGAGCCTGCGCCTCGCCGGCGCCGCCCTGCTTCTGGTCGGCGCGCTGTCCGCCTGCCGTTACGAACCACCCGTGACATCCGGCACCGCACCGGCGCCCGTCAACCCGCGCCAGGGTCGCGTGCTCCCGCATCTCGACCACAGCGCCTTCTTCAAGAGCCCGATCGCCTCGCCGCAGGAGGTCACTCAAGGATGTCTCAAATGCCACCCGCAGAGCGCCAGCCAGGTCATGAAGACGGCGCATTGGACTTGGGTCAGCGGCGATGTCACGCGCGACGGAAAGACCGTGCCCCTCGGAAAGCGGAACCAGATAAACAACTTCTGCATCAGCGTCGTCGGCAACTGGGCCTCGTGCACGACCTGCCATGCCGGCTATGGCTGGGGCGACAAGGACTTCGATTTCACCCGGCAGGAAAACGTCGACTGCCTCATCTGTCATGACGGCTCGGGCACTTACGCGAAGACCAAGCGCGGCCTCCCGAACACGAAGGTCGACCTCCGCATCGTCGCGGCCAGCGTGCGCCGCCCCAGCCGCGAGAACTGCGGCGTCTGCCACTTCAACGGCGGCGGCGGCATGGGAGTGAAACACGGCGATCTCGACGACTCCCTGCTGAACCCGAACGCCGAGCTCGATCTGCACATGGGTCGCCTGAACTTCCAGTGCGTCGACTGCCACAAGACCCACGAGCATCTCGTCGCCGGCAAGGTGAACACCACCTACTCCGCCGCCACGAAGGCGGTCCGCCTCGACTGCGCCGACTGCCACACCGCCGCGCCGCACTCCGATCACCGCCTCAACGACCACACCTCGCGGGTGGCCTGCCAGACCTGCCACATCCCCGCCTATGCTCGGCAGGTTCCTACCAAGATGGACTGGGATTGGTCGCAGGCCGGCGACTCCGCCCGGAAGGAGAACCCGCACGAATACCTGAAGATCAAGGGCGCGTTCCGCTACGAGGAGAACGTCACACCCGAGTACGCCTGGTACGACGGCAAGATGGATCGCTACGTCGTCGGCGACAAACTCGATGCCGACCCGGAGCACGCCATCAACCGGCCCATCGGCGCCCGCCGCGACAAGCTCGCCAAGATCTGGCCGTTCAAGATCCACCGCGCCAAGCAACCATACGATCCGGTCAACAACATCCTCCTGCCGCCGGTGACCAGCGGCGACGGCGGCTACTGGACGAAGTTCGACTGGGACTTCGCGGTCCGCAAAGGCGCCGAGCTCAACGGACTGCCGTACAGCGGCACCTACGGGTTCACCGAGACCCGCATGTACTGGCCGATCACCCACATGGTCGCTCCCGCCGAGGGCGCCCTGGGGTGCCGCGACTGCCATTCGCCGGGCGGGCGTCTTCCCTGGAAACAACTCGGCTACGAACGTGATCCCGTCGGAGGCCCCGGAAAATGAGTGCCATGAACCGCCCACCCAAACCCGTCCTCAACCCCTATCTCGCCGGGGCGATCCTCGGCGTGGTGCTCTTCGCCTCCTTCGCCCTCACCCAAGGCGGGCTCGGGGCCTCCGGCGCGATCAGCCGGATCCAAGTTTCGGCGACCGCTCTGCTCAGCCAGTCGCATGTCGACCGGGTCGGCTACTTCGCCGCGGTCGGCGGCGGCGACCGCCACGCGCTCGACCACTCGAGCGTGTACCTGTTCCTCGGCACGTTTTTGGGAGGCATGCTCTCCGCCCGGCTCAACGGCCGCATGAAGATCGAGGTGTTCAAGGGCCCGCGGATCTCCTCCTGGCAACGCCTGGGGTTCGCGCTCCTCGGCGGCGCCATCATGGGCTACGGCGCGCGGTTCGCCCGCGGCTGCACCTCGGGACAGGCCCTCTCGGGCGGCGCCGTCCTCTCGCTGGGCAGCTGGGCCTTCATGTTCTGCGTCTTCATCGGCGGATACGCGCTCGCCTACTTCGTCCGCCGCCTCTGGACCGACTGAACCACCATACGGAGCGCTCCACCATGCTGCCACTCGACATCAACGCGGAACTCGGCAGAGCCGGCGGCAACGCCGTCTTCTTTCTCATCGGCGCCGCCTTCGGGGCGACGCTGGAACTGGCCGGTTTCGGCGATTCCCGCCGTCTCGCCGCGCAATTCTATCTCAAGGACATGACGGTCCTGAAGACGATGTTCACCGGCATCGTCGTCGCCTGTCTCCTGTTGTTCCTCTCCTCGGCTCTTGGCCTGCTGGACTTCTCGCAGATCTCGGTGAACCAGACCTTCCTCTGGCCGGGCATCGTCGGCGGACTCATCATGGGCGGCGGCTTCATCGTCGGCGGCTACTGCCCCGGCACCTCCGTCGTCTCCGCGGCGAGCCTCAAGCTCGACGGGCTCCTGTTCCTCCTCGGCACCGGGCTCGGCGCCGGGCTCTTCGGCGAAACGGTGTCGAGCTTCTCGGAGTTCTGGAACTCGTCGTTCACCGACCGGTTGCTGGTCTCCGATTGGCTCGGCTGGAGCATCGGCGCGACGGTCTTCGCCGTCACCCTGATGGCGTTGGGCATGTTTTACGGCGCCGAGAAGACGGAGGAGTTTTTCCGCTCCGGAAAACTTTCCTGGCAGCTCAAAAAACCCGTGTATCTCGCCGGCGCCGGTGCGCTGTTCGCGGTGGCCGCCGCGGTGTGGATCATCGGCCAGCCCGATCCGCTCCGGCGGTGGGAACTCATGCAGGGCCGCTACGCCGCCCTGCTCGCCTCGCGCGATGTCTTCATCGATCCGCTGGAATACGTGCAGACCGCCAACAACACCGGCATCAAACTGCTCACGCTCGATCTGCGCGCCGAAGCCGAGTTCACCGCGTTCCACCTCGCCGCCTCCGAACGTCGCTCGCTCGACGAAATGCTCGACTCCCGCGTCGCCGCCCCGCTCGCCCAGCTGCCCGCGCAGGGCGTGGTGGTCCTCGTGGCCGACGACGAAGCCTCGGCCGTCGCCGCGTGGCAGCGCCTCAAGGTCCAAGGCGTCTCCAATCTCTACATCCTCGACGGCGGCCTCCGCCACTGGCACGCGCGCTTCGCGGGCCGGACGCTCCACGGCAAACCGGTCGACCTCTCGCGTCCTCCCGCCGCCGTGCTCGAGCAGTTCCCGAAGGACGCCTTCACGCCCAAGATCAAACTGGCCACCAAGAAACGCTCCGGAGGGCTCTGCAGTTGATTCCCATGACGCCGAACTTCTCGTTCCGCCGCACCGCCGCGATCCTGTTCGCACTCCGGACCGTGTCCGCGCTCGCCGCGACGCAGGAGCCCGCCACCGCGACGGCCGCCGCCGGCGATTGCCTTTCCTGCCACGCGACAAACATCTCCGCCCATGCGTACGCCGGGTCTGTTCATCGCTCCCTCTCCTGCGTGGCG
Organism: Opitutaceae bacterium; assembly: GCA_035298965.1. Taxonomy (GTDB): domain Bacteria; phylum Verrucomicrobiota; class Verrucomicrobiia; order Opitutales; family Opitutaceae; genus CAJCBL01. The sequence continues at coordinate 31,541 of DATGXO010000033.1, forward strand.
TGCCACGTCAAAGATGACACGAAGCCCGTCGAGACCGCCACGCCCGGCCGGACCACGTGCGTCGTGCCGTTCAAGGCGACCGACTGCCGCTCCTGCCACGGCGCGATCGTCGAGCAGCACGCGCTCAGCGTCCACAACACCGACCGCCTCCCGGTCGCCTGCTCGAAGTGCCATTCGGATATCCACGAGATAACGTCACACAAGGACGACAAGACGGCCGCGGCCCGCCTGTGCAGCCAGTGCCACGAACATCAGGCCGACTATTTCGACTCCTCGCACTTCAAGGCGCTCGCCGCCGGCGGCCACGACTCCGCCACCTGCACCGATTGCCACGGCCTCCACGCGATCGCCAAGGTCGACAACGTCGCGCAAGGCCGCGTCTTCCACACCGAGGCCTGCCTCAAGTGCCACGCAGACACTGAACGAATGGCGCGCAACCACGTCACCGCGATCGCGCCGCAGACGTTCTTCGAGAGTTATCACGGGAAAAATGTGCGCCTCGGCTACCCTGAGCGCGTCGCCGGCTGCGCCGACTGCCACAACGCCCACAAAGTCCTGCCGGCCTCCGATGCCGGCTCGAACGTGCACCCGGCGAACGTCGTCGGCACCTGCGCCCAGTGCCATCAGCAGGCGAGCGCGAGCTTCGCGAAATTCGCGCCGCACGCGGAACCCTCCGACCGCGCGAAGTTCCCCGTCCTGTTCTGGACCGCGGCGGGCATGACCGCGCTGATGGTCGGCACGTTCCTGTTTTTCTGGGTGCACTCGTTGCTCTGGGCCTTCCGCGCGTTCGTGGACAAGAAACGCCGCCGGGTCGCCGAGTTCTTCCCCTCGGCCGCGCGCCGCGCTCCGGTGGAGACGTCGTCCGGCGACGCGGAGCCGCCCGCCGGCCGGAAGGTCTACCGCCGGTTCCGCCCCGTGCACATCGTGCTGCACCTGTTCGTCGTCGTGAGCTTCCTGGGTCTGGCGCTCACCGGACTGCCGCTGAAGTTCAGCGCCACCGGCTGGGGCAAGGCGCTGGTCGATCTCATCGGCGGCACGGCGCGCGCGGGCCTGATCCACCGCCTGTGCGCGATCATCACGTTCGGCTACCTGCTCGCCGCCTGCGTGATGAGCGTGCGCTTCCTCTTCTTCGACAAACGCCAGAAGGGCGGCTTCGTGCAGCGGTTGTTCGGGCCGGAATCCCTGTGCCCCAATTTCCGCGACCTGCGCGATCTGAAAGCCATGTTCCGCTGGTTCTTCTTCTGCGGCCGCAAGCCGGCGTTCGACCGCTGGGCGTACTGGGAGAAATTCGATTTCTTCGCCGTGTTCTGGGGCGTGGCGGTGATCGGCTCGAGCGGGCTCCTGCTCTGGTTCCCCGAGTTCTTCGGCCGGTTCCTGCCGGGCTGGATCTTCAACGTCGCCACCATCGTCCACTCCGACGAGGCGCTGCTCGCGACCGGCTTCATCTTCACGATCCATTTCTTCAACACGCACTTCCGCCCCGAGAAGTTCCCGATGGATTTCGTGATCTTCAACGGCGAGGTCACCGAGGAGGAGATGGTCCACGAACGCGCCGACCAGTGGAAACGTTACCAGGAACTCGGCATCGCCCACGAGTTCGAGGTCACCAAGCCCAGCCCGCTCGCCTGGGATCTCGCGCTGCGGCTCTTCGGCCTGCTCGCCGTCCTGACCGGCGTCGTGCTCGCCCTGCTGATGTTCTACACCTTCATCGGCCACCCCGGCCACTGATGGCGCGGGCCCGCCGGCCACACTCCCCGCGTCTCCGCCGAGCGTCACCGCCCCGCGGAAACCAGCGCCAGCACTTCGCGGAATTTCCGCGACGCCGGACTTTCACTGCGCCCCCGCAGCCGCTGGCGGCGCATCGGGCGACGGATCGTGAGATCCTGCAACGCCACGATCCCGAGCACGCCGCTGCGCAGCTCCTGCTCGATGATGAGCCGCGAGACGATCGCCAGCCCCATCCCGCAACGCACCGCGCCCTTGATCGCCTCCGGGCTGCCGAGCGAGAGCAGCGGCTCGACCTTCAGCTTCTTCCGCGCGAGCGCCTGCTCGATCGCCGCCCGCGTGCCCGAGCCGGGTTCGCGCAGGATCAACGGCTCCCGACAAAACTCGCGCGCCGTCACGTCCTTCCGCTTCAGAAAAGGGTGCCCTGCCGGCGCGATCGCCACGAGTTCGTCCTCGAAAAACACGTCCGACTCCAGCTCCGGCGCCTCGTGCACGCCCTCGGTCAGCCCAAGCTCGAGCGAGCCTTCGAGCAACGCGGCTTGGATCTGCCGGGTGTTGGCGGTGCGCACCTGAAGCTCGATCTCCGGATACAGCCGATGGAACTCCCCCAACGCGCGCGGCAGCAGGTAACCCGCGATCGTGAGGCTCACTCCGAGATTGAGTCGGCCGCGCTTGAGTCCGCGGTACTCCTCGATCGCGTGCGCCGCGTCGGCCTCGAGCGTGCGCCAGCGCGCGGCGTAGCCCGCGAGGATCTCGCCCGCCTCGGTGAGCCGGCAGCCGCGCGGCAACCGCTCCAGCAGCTTCACGCCCAGCGCGCTCTCCAGTTCCGCGATCTGTTTCGAGACCGCCGGCTGGCTGACGCGCGCGGCCGCCGCACCCGCGCTGATGCCGCCGGCCTGCGCGACGGCGTGGAAGAGCGCCAGATGGTTCCGATTCATGCCATAACCATCGGGCATGTTTTCCATAGAAACAATGCCTTAGTCACATGCCCCGTTTTCGGGCATCATCGCCGGACCCGACAACGGGACCTCTCGCTTGAACACACCAATCGCTCCCACCGCCGACGCCGCGCAGACGCTATGCGGCGTCGCCGCCACCACACCCGCGCATCGCGCCGCCCGCTGGCTGTTGCCGCTGGGCGCGCTCGCCGCGCTCCTGCCGTGGACGCCGCCCTGGGCCGCGCTGCTCGCCGGCACTGCACTCGCGCTGAGCCTCGGCAATCCGTGCGCCCGGCTCACGGCGAACCTTTCGAAACCGCTGCTGCAACTCGCCGTCGTCGGTCTCGGCGCCGGCATGAACCTGGCCATCGTCGGCCGCGTGGGCCTGCGCGGTCTCGGCTACACGATCGTCGGCCTGCTCGCGACGGCCGCGCTCGGCACATTGCTCGCGCGCTGGCTCCAGCTGCGCCCGCGGGTTGCGGCGTTGATCACGGCCGGCACGGGCATCTGCGGCGGCAGCGCGATCGCGGCGGTGGCCCCGGCGATCTGCGCCACCGCCGCGGAAACCTCGGCCGCGTTGGCCACCGTTTTCCTCCTCAACGGCGTGGCGCTGCTGGTCTTCCCGCCGCTCGGCACGCTCGCCGGGCTCGACCCGCACGCCTTCGGCCTCTGGTGCGCGCTCGCAATCCACGACACCAGCTCGGTCACGGGCGCGGCGCTGACGCACGGCGCCGAGGCGCTCGCCACGGCGACGACTGTGAAACTCGCCCGCGCGCTCTGGATACTGCCGGTCGCGCTCGCGCTCGGCTGGTGGTTCGCGCCGCGCTGCTGCGCCGGCGCGGAGTGCAAGCCCCGCGGGGCGAAGTTCCCGCTGTTCATCGCCGGCTTCGTCGCGCTCTCCGCGCTGTTCACCTTCGTGCCCGCGCTCGCACCGGCAGCGCCATGGATCACCCGCGCAGCTCGCGCCGCGCTCACGCTCACGCTGTTCCTCATCGGCACCGGACTCGACCGCGCCTCGGTGCGCGCCGTCGGCGCGCGGCCGTTTGTGCACGGATTGTTGCTCTGGCTGCTGGCCGCTGGCGGGACGCTGGTTAGCATCAAGCTCGGCTGGATCACCTGAACCCTTCGCACATGGACGCACACTTCTGGAACGACCGCTACGCCGCCGATGCCGAGCACATCTTCGGCACCGCCCCCAACGAGTTTCTCGCGTCCGTCGCACCGCAGATCCGTCCCGGGCCGGTGCTCTGCCTCGCCGAGGGCGAGGGCCGCAACGCCGTCCATCTCGCCGCGCTCGGCCACGCCGTGACGGCCGTCGACCAATCCGAGGTCGGCCTCGCCAAGGCGGCCCGCCTCGCGGCAGCGCGCGGGGTGGCGTTGACGACCATCGTCGCCGATCTCTCGACGTTTGCCATCGAACCGGGCGTCTGGTCCGGGATCGTGTCCATCTTCGCCCACCTGCCGCCGGAGCTGCGTCGCTCCGTGCATGCGGCCGCGGTGCGCGGCTTGGCGCCGGGCGGGGTTTTCATCCTCGAAGCCTACACGCCCGCGCAACTCGCCTTCGCCACCGGCGGGCCGAAAGATCCCGTCCGGCTGATGCAGCTCCGGGATCTGCGCAACGAACTCGCCGGGCTCGAGCTGCTTGTCGCACAGGAGACCGAGCGCGAAGTCCGCGAAGGTCCGGCACACTCGGGGCGCGCCGCCGTGGTGCAGATCCTGGGGCGACGTCCGGTCACCGGGAAGTGACGCACGTTCCCCGGCCAAGTCCGGGCGCAGCGCCGCCGGGCGGGCGGGTGCTCCTTCGGGATGTTTCATGGCGGTGTCACGGCGTCTTCTAGATCCGTCGACAGATTGCTCAAGGTTCTCACCGCACGTACGATAGGTAGGGCCGCGCCTCCTACTTATGCGTGCACTGAACCTTTCCACCACCATCGCCGCTGCGTTCGCGGCGATCGCGATTACCGCAACCGCCGGAGCGCTCGCCATCATCGGCACCGCCACCTGGGCCCAACGCCGTGAGGCGCAACAACGCGTCGCCGCAGCCGCCTCGCGAGAGGCGACCGCGCTCTACGCGCAAGGGCTCCAGATGGGCCAAGCCACGCGCAACATCATCCTCGAGCCCGAGAACCCGAAGGCGTACACGAACTTCGACGCCGCGACCAAGGACTTCGTGACCGTGCTCGCCACGCTCCGCGACGCCAGCACCAAGCTGCCCGATGCCACGGCCTTCGTTGCGCGGCTCGACACGATCGAGCGCTCCTGGAAATCCGACGAGGCGGTCCATCGCCGGATCCACGCGTTGGCAAAATCGGGCGACTCCCCCGCTGCGGTGAAACTGCTTCGCGCCGAAGAGACGCCACTGTGGCGGGAGTACAAGGACGTGATCCTCGACGTGGTGAAGACCGCCCGCGAGATGGAGGAGGTCGCCTTTGCGGGGGTGAACCGCGGGCGCCGCATTTCGTTCACGATCTACGGCTCGGTCGGTGCGCTGTTGGTCGGCACCGTGCTCGCCGGCGCATGGGTCGGCTGGCGCGGGATGCGCCGGGCCAACGGGGCGTTCGGCGCCATGACGCAGGTCTGCCAACGCATCCCCGAGGCCATCGCCACAGTCGCCGAAGGCGCCCAGCACGGCGCGACCGAAGCGGCCCGCCAAGCCGCGCAACTCGAGGAGACCTCCGCGACGGTGGCCGAACTCGCCAGCCAGATGGAAAGCGCCGATCAGGCCGCGCGCAACGTGGCATCGTTCGCCCGCGCCACCCGCGACGGCGTCGCCGAAGGTCGCCGCAGCACCGAGGAGTTGGCGACGACGATGCGCAAGCTGCGCGAGTCTTCCGGCGAGATCGCCAAAATCGTCCAGACGATCGATGGCATCGCGTTTCAAACCAACATCCTCGCGCTGAACGCCGCAGTCGAAGCCGCCCGCGCCGGGGAAGCCGGCGCTGGTTTTGCGGTCGTCGCCGAGGAGGTACGCGCGCTCGCGTTGCGTAGCGCCACCGCGGCCCGCGAGACCGCCGAACGCATTCAGCAGGCGGTCGAGGGCAGCCACGCCGGTGCCGCTCTCACGGAGAATGTCGTGGGGGCACTCACCCGCATCGACGCTCAAGCGGGCGAACTCACCGGGCAGGTGGAGACGCTTTCCAGTTCCGTCGCCGAGGAGAAGAAGGGCTTCGACCTCATCAACCGCACGTTGCATGGCATCGATCAATCGGTGCAGAACACGGCCGCCCAGTCCCAACAAGTCGCCGCCGCCGCCCAGGAACTCGGCAGCCAAGGCCAGGCTCTGCGTTCCGCCGCAACCACGATGGCGGACATCTTCGGGTTCCGGAGACACTGCCGCCACATGCAGGCGTACGAGGAAAGCCCGGCCGTCCAGAAGCGCGTCCACGAATTTACGAGCGTCGCTTGAGCGCACACCGCCAAACGCAGCCGCTTGCGTTCCGCTATAGCCGGGGTCGGCGCCCCTGGTCCGAGCGCCGTGACCAACGCTCTCCGCTCCCGGGTTCCGATACGCGCTAGCTCGCGAACTCCAGCCGCGAGCCGGCGGAACAAGGGAAACAGCGGCCGGGAAACTCCCGCCAGAACAGCGCGGTGGCTGCGGCGCCGGTGCAGTGATTCGGCCCGAACCGCTGCACCCCGAGGCGGCGCAGCGCGGCAAACGTCTCGGCCAGTCGGCGCTCGTCGGCATTGAGCAAGTGCATGCCGCCGACGACGGTGTGCACCGGCGCCCCGTGCGTGAGCGCGCGGATGTGTTCGAGCGTGTTCACCACGCCCGCGTGCGCGCACCCGAGCACGACCACCGTGCCCTCGCGGCTCGCGAAGAACACCGCCTGATCGTCGAGAATCGGATCCGGTCGGGTGAGTTGTTCGTCGAGGTAAAACGGCCCGCCGACCTCCTCGAAATCGTTGGTGCGCGGGATCTCGCCGGTCGTCCACACGCCGGGAGCGATCTCCTGCGGTTCGCGTGAGACGACCACGCGCCGACCAGCGGTGCGAAACGCCTCCGTCTCCATGAAATCGGTGCTGAGCCGGCGCCCGAGCGGGCGACGATCGGAACCCGTGAAGCGCCGACGCACCGCATCCGGGTGCAAAAACAGCGTCGCCCCCGGCGCGGCGTCGAGCGCCGCCTCCAGACCGCCGACATGGTCACCATGCCCGTGGCTGAGCGCGACGGCCTGCGCGGTCGCAAGATCGGCGCCGAGCCGGCGGGCGTTGGGCGTGAGCACGAGCCCCTGGCCGGTATCGAAGAGCACGCGCTGCGCGCCGGTGTCGATCCACCACGCGAGTCCGTGCTCGCCGAGCACGCCCAGCCCGCGCGCGGTGTTTTCGGCCAGCAAGATGACGACGGTGTGCATGCGGCCCACGAGCGTGGAGTGGCCGAGACGTTTCGCAACCGTGGCGCGCGGTCTGCGGCATGGGCGCAGTCGGTGCGTCGATGAGGGACCGCGACAGGAGGCAACTTCGCCGAGGGGCGATTGCCTGTTTCGAGTTCTCCACTACTCTAGCGACACTCCGCGGTCCCACATGCCTTCCGGTCCTTCGCTCGTCCAAGCGCTCCTCGGGCAGCAGCTGCTGCCGGTGTTGGAATTGGACTTGGCCAACGGCGCGATCAGCCGCGCCGGACCCGCCTTGGCTGCGCTGCTCGGGCGTACCCCGGAGTCGCTGCGCGGCATCGGCGTCGCCGAGCTCGTGTCCGAGGCGGAGCGACCGCGGGTGCGCCGAGCACTCGCGACGCGCACCGCGCAACCGTTTGCGTTTCCGCTCGGCGACACCGCGGCACCTCGGTCGTTTATCGCGACACTGCTTTGCGATGCGCCGGAGGTCGGGCGCGGCGTGCTGTGGCTCGACGGTGCACCCGCTGCAGCCGGCCCCGATCGCGACGGAGCCGATGATATTTTCCGGCAGATCGTCTGCGAGGCGAACGAGGGCATCTGGATTCTCGATGCAGACGGGCGCACGACTTTCGTGAATGAGTGCATGGCGGCGATCCTCGGCTACGAACTCGCGGAACTGCGCAGCCGCGAGTTCGCGGAGTTCCTCGTCCCGGAGGAGGTGGCGGACCATTTCGCGCGCCTCTCGCGGCGCCGCGAGGGTGTGGCCGAGTGCTACGAACGGCGCCTGCGGCGCAAGGATGGCTCGTTGATCTGGACGCTCGTCGCGGGCAATCCGCTGACGGATTCGCGCGGGCGTTTCCAAGGATCCTTCGGTCTGTTCTCCGATATCACCGCCCGCAAACGCGCCGATCGCGCGCTGCAGCTCAGCGAAGAGCGCTACCGCAGTCTGTTGGCCGCGGCCACCGACTACGTCTTCATGGTCCCGTTCATCGCCGGCCAACCCGGCGCGACCGTGCACGGCGCGGGTTGTGTGCGCGTGACCGGCTACGAACCCGCGGACTACGCACGCGACCCGCTGCTCTGGCACCGGATGATCGCGGCCGAGGACTGGCCGGCCGTCGAGCAACACATCCGGCGGGCACAGGCCGGCGCCGTTTCCGACACGATCGAGCACCGCCTCGTGCGGCGCGACGGCATGGTGCGGTGGGTGCGGAGCACGCTCGTGCCACGGCGCGATCCGGCCGGCGAACTCGTCGCGATCGACGGACTCGTGACGGACATCACCGAGCGGACTACGGCGGTCCGGCAGCTGCGCGAACGCGAGGCGCTCTACCGCGCAGTGATCGAGACGTCGGCCGACGGTTTTCTGATCACCGATCTCGAAGGGCGGTTGCTCGAGGCGAACGACGCCTACGTGCGCCGCTCCGGCCACAGCCGCGAATCGCTCCTGACGATGCGCCTCTCCGACCTCGACGCGGAAAACACTCCGGCCGAGCTCGCCGAGCATATCACCCGCATCCGGCGCGAAGGCAGCGCGCTCTTCGACACGCGGCATCGCACCAAAGATGGCACTTTCTGGCAGGCGGAGTTGAACAGCTCGTTCTGGCCGATCGGTGACGGAAGGCTGTTCGTTTTCATCCGCGACGTCCACCTGCGCAACCGCTCGGAGGCGCTCCTGCGCGCGCGTTTCCGGCTATCGGAACTCAGCCGTCAGCAGGCGACCGATGTCCTGATGCGCGCCGCGCTCGACACCGCGGAGTTCATCACCGGCAGCGCCACCGGTTTCTTCTTTCTCCTCGATGCGGACAACACCGGGTTCGCGGCCCAGATCTGGTCGACCAACACCCTCCGTCTGCTCAGCCAGGCCGCGAGCGCCGCAGCTCCTGCGACTGCCCAGGCGCTCTGGTGCGAGTGCCAACGGATCAGCGAGCCCACGGTCCAGAATCACCTCGCGTATCAGCCGACCGGTCTGCCGCCCGGACACCCGCCGCTCACGCGCGCCCTCACCGTCCCGGTCCGCCGCGGCGAGCGCACCATCGCCCTCGTCGGCGTGGGCAACAAGACAACGCCCTACAACGATGACGACGTCGACACCGTGCGCGAGCTCGCCGACCTCGCGATGGACCTCGTCGAGCGGGTCCAGGCCGAGCAGTCGCTGCGGCGCAGCGAACACCAGCTGCGCCTGATCATCGACTCGGTCCCAGCGCTCATCGCCTACGTCGACTCCGAGCTGCGTTTCCGCCTGTTGAATGCGACGTTTCCGCTCTGGTTCGGGAAGAAGATCGCGCGCATCGCGCAACAACGCATCCCCGACCAGCTCGGGGCCGAGATGTGGGCCGAGCTCGAGGCGTTCTTCACCCGCGCACTCGCAGGCGAGGTGGTGAGCTTCGACCGCGATTTCACCTTCCGCACCGCCGGCCGCCGATGGCTCCACTGTTCCCTGACACCGGATCGCGGACAGGACGGGAGCGTGCGCGGCATCGTCATCCTCGCGAGCGACCTCACCGCGCAGAAGCAGCTCGAGGAGCAACTGCTCCGCGCGCAACGGCTGGAAGTCGTCGGACGGCTGGCGAGCGGCATCGCCCACGATCTGAACAACATCCTGCAGCCCGTCCTCATGGCACCGCGCCTGCTCCGCCCCGCGATCCGCGACCCGGAGGCGCTCGAGCTCGTCAACACCGTCGAGGGCAGCGTCCGCCGCGGGGCCGAGATCATCAAACAGCTGCTCGCGTTCGGCCGCGGCAGCAACGTCCGCCGAGTGCCGCTCCGCCTCGACACCCTGCTCGTCGAGCTCACCCGCATCCTGCATGAGACGTTGCCCAAAAACATCGTGCTCCACTGCGATCTCCCCGTGCACACCGCGCCCGTGCACGCCGATGCCACCCAGCTGCACCAGGTGCTCATGAACCTCTGCGTGAACGCCCGCGATGCGATGCGCGGCGGCGGCACTCTCACACTGCGCCTCGCCGCGACGGAGTTCTCCGAGCCGCCCGCGGGCGGCATCCCGGTCGGCCGCGCCGGCCGGTTCCAGGTGATCACCGTCTCGGATACGGGATCGGGGATTCCGCGCGAGAACCTGCCGCGGCTCTTCGACCCGTTCTTCACTACCAAGGATGTCGGCGAAGGCACCGGCCTCGGGTTGGCGACGGTACTGGGCATCGTCCGCAGCCACGATGGCTTCCTCCGGGTCGACAGCACAGTCGGCACCGGGAGCCGCTTCGAGGTCTTCCTGCCGGAAACGGCCGGAGAGCCCGCGCCCGCGCTCGCGTCCAACGCGCATCTCCAGCACCGCGCGCCGCGCGAGGGGCGGCATCGCCACATCCTCGTCGTCGACGACGAGGCGCCCGTGCGCGATCTCATCCGCCGCACGCTCACACAGCAGGGCTACCGAGTGAGCGAGGCCGCCAACGGCGCGGAGGCGCTCGTCGTCCTCGCACGCGACGAACAGGGGGTGGATCTCATCGTCACCGATCTGCTCATGCCCGTGATGGATGGCGCGAGTCTCATCCACGAATTGCACCGCCACAGCCCATCGCTGCCGCTCATCGCGATCAGCGGGAACCGCAGCGACCGCCCCGCCGTCGCCGCGGCGCGCACCGCCGTGCGCGCGGTGCTGGCGAAACCTTTCGATGCCGTCACGTTGCTCGCCGCGATCGACGAGGCGCTCACCTGAACGTGCTCCCCGCGCTTGCGCCATGCTGCCCGCCCCTTACCAATCGCCCGCGATGCCTGCAGTTTCCCCCACGGAAAACGCGGTCCGCGAGCCGACGCGGCTGCTTCTCGTCGACGATCACCGCATCCTGCGCGATGGGCTGCGGTCGCTGCTGGCACGTTATCCGGAGTTTTCCGTCATCGGCGAAGCGGGCGATGGCGCCTCCGCTCTCCGCGCGGTGCGATCGCAGCCGCCGGACATCGTCATCCTCGATGTGCACCTGCCCGACATGAACGGCATCGAGATCGCGCGCCGTATCCTCGCCGTGTTTTCGGAAGTGAAAGTCGTCGTGCTCTCCTCCGACCACACCCATGCCTCGGTGCATGAGGCGCTGCTGGCGGGAGTCTCCGGTTACGTGCTCAAGGACAACGCGACCGACGAACTCATCCGCGCGCTCCGCATGGTCGTCGCCGGCCAGCTCTACCTCTGCCCCGAGGTGAGCACCGACATCGTCGCGAGCTACCGCCGCGGACAACTGCCCAACATCGCGCCGCCCCAACCGCTCCTCTCCGAACGCGAACTGCAGGTGCTCAAACTTCTCGCCGACGGACTCCGCACGAAGGAAATCGCCGATCGTCTCGGCGTGGGCGCGAAAACGGTCGAGACGTACCGCGCGCGGTTGATGGAGAAACTCCAGCTTTCCTCGGTCGCCGAACTCACCCGCTACGCGATCCGCGAAGGCATCGTCGCACCGTAGGTGCGCGAATCGTCTCGAATATCCGGAGCCGCGGCGGCGCTCACAGGCCCGCCCACGGCCGGAACAGCGCCGCGGTGCCGCCCACCGCGAGCAACGCTCCCGCAAAATAGCGCCCGCGCGGCAGCTCCTCGCCGAAGCCGAGCGCCAGCGGCGCGGTGAGTAGCGGTGCGAGCGCCACGATCGACTGCGTCACACCCGCGTGCAGCTGCGGCTGGCTCAGCGCCCATTGCAGGCACGTGACGCCTAGCACCGGCCCCGTGAGAGCGTTACCCACCACCCATGGCATCGCCGCGCGCAGCGCCGTTGCAGGCGGAAAATCTCGCGGCCGGACCGGCTCCCGCGTCGCGCCCCTATGCGAACCCACCGACCGTGCATACGCGAGCGCCACCATTGCGACGAGCAGGCCGGCGAGAACGCGTTCGAACGTGACCGTGCCCGGATCGGCGTCCGCGCCGGTTGCTCGCAACACCGCAAACGCCTTCCGGCTGAGCACCTGCCCCGCACCCTGCCCCACCGCCGACAGCCCCGCCAGCAGCACGCCGAGCAGAAGCTCCCCCCGCCCGAACCGCGGGAAATTCTGCGGGGCCACGCCGATCACCACGCCTGCCAGAATCACCGCGATGCAAGCGAGCCGCGGCCCGGTAGGCACCGCGTCGAGCCACGTCCATTCGAGGAGAAGCGCCACCACCGCCGAGCCGCACTGGACCACCAGCGTCGCGAGATTCGCGCCCGCGCGAGGCAGGGCCTGGAACATCAGCAGTCCGCCAAGCCCGAAGCCACACAACCCGCTCGCGAAGAACCAGCCAGAGCCGCCGCCGAAGCCGTGTCCGAAGAAGTATGACCACGCACCGAGCAGAACCGTCGCGAGCAGCAGGCGGAGGCAGTTCGCCGGCACGGCCCCGAGCAGCGACGCCGCGCGCCGGGCGAAGACCGCAGTGGCGGCGAAAAAACCGGTGGTGAGGAGCGCGGCGAGCACGGGGTGCGGAGCAGTCTGCCCCGCCGATCCCGCCGAGAAAAGTCTCGAGCGCGTGCGTCGTGGTTCGCCGTGATCCGCACGAAGGAATCGCTTCGCACGAGGTAGGCGAGTCGTCCCCGGCGAGCCGCAGCTCACACGGAAGGCTCGCCCTACCCACGGACAGATTCACCTTCTGTGTGACTTCACCGACGCCTCGTGAGGACGCAGGTCGTTTGGCCCTCGTCCCTCGGTGCTCGGCGCCCAACTGGATCGTTACGTACTCAGTACACGTCGCGCAGGTAGCGACCTTCGCGCTTGAGCTGTTTCACGTATTCGGCCGCCGCCTCCGGGGCCAAGCCGCCCTGCTCCGCGGCGATGCGGTGCAGCGCGGCGTCGACATCCTTCGCCATGCGTTTCGCGTCGCCGCAGACGTAGAACGCCGCGCCACCCTGCAACCAGCGCCAGAGTTCCGGCGCCGCTTCGAGCATGCGATGTTGCACGTAGATCCGTTCCTCCTGATCGCGGCTGAAGGCGAGATCAAGATGCGCCAGCAGCCCGCCGGCGCGCCACGCCTCGAGCTCCTCGCGATAGAGGTAGTCGCTGTCGCGATGTTGATCGCCGAAGAACAACCAGTTGCGGCCGGGCGCCGCCGTCACCGCCCGCTCCTGCAGAAACGCCCGGAATGGCGCGATGCCCGCGCCCGGGCCCACCATGATAATGTCGCGCCGCGGATCCTCCGGCAGACGGAAATGGGACTCGGCGACGAAGACCATCACGGGCGTTTCGCCGAGCGCCACGCGATCGGCGAGGAACGTGGAGCACACGCCGTGGCGGTCGCGCTGATTCGAGTGGTAGCGCACAACCGACACCGTGAGATGCACCTCGTCGGGGTGGCGTTTGGGCGACGAGGCGATCGAGTAGAGTCGCGGTGACAGCCGGCGCAGCAGGTCGACGAATTCCTGGGGCGCGAAACGCGCGCTCGGCGTCTCGTGCAGCAGATCGACGAAGTGTCGCTCGGCGGTGTACTCCGCGAGCATCGTCGCCATCTCCGGCTCGAGCAGAGCCTCGAGGCGACGACGCTCCAGCGGCTCGCGCGCGCTCTGCGCAAACGCCTCCACGGCGCGGCGCGTCGGCCCCGCGAGCGAGAACTTCTGCTGCAACGCCTCGCGCAACGGCATCGTTTCAGTCGAACGCGGAAGCGTGACCGACTCCCATCCGGTGGCGCCGAGTCGCTCGACGATCTCCTCGACCTCCAGCGGCCGGTTGGTCGGGAAAACCCCAAGCGAGTCGCCCGCGCTGTAGGTCAGGCCGCTGCCCGCGATATCCACCACGAAGTGCCGGGTGTCCTTCTCCGAGTCGGGGGTGGACAGCTCGCGGTTCTCGATGATCCGGGTGAGCAGTGGATGGTCTTTGGTGAAGGCCGAAGCTTGGGTAGAAGCGGACATGGCAAACCCGCCCGATAAGCAGCTCTTCTGTCCTCGCAACTGGTTCTTTTAGTGCGGGGCTGCATCCGGCGGGCGGAAAACAGTGCATTCCGCTGGCGCGCGGCTGTTTGCGCATGCGGAGCGCACTCCACGCGACCTTGGCGGAATTCTCCGCAGCGGCCACGCGCGGCGTCACGCGCCCCGAAAGCCGCTCCGCCCGCGGGCCGACCACACTGGTTTCGCGCGCTCTAACGCCAGAGTTCCGCCTTCAAACGAGAGAGCCCGCCCTCCTTTGCGACCTCCCCCGCTCGCGCCACACCTCGCATCCCAGCCGTGCCGCGTTTCGCGGTCCGGCCGCGTACCCTGAATCAGTACCCAGCAAACCCTCACAGACGGGCGATCCTCCGCATTCCACGGTTACCGATCCACCAACCGGCCTACCCGCCGACTGCCTCCCGACCGCTCCTCCTACATCCCCCCAAAAACAACATGCAAAGCCCTGACATGACCGCTGCACTCCGCCGCAAACTCCCGCGGGTCGCCGCTGCTCTGCCGTTGGCCCTGGTCGCTTCCCTGCCAGGCCAGACCGCCGACAACGCCGCGACACCGCCCGCCGCCAAGGATGACGAGGTCGTCATCCTCTCGCCGTTCACCGTGTCCGATCGCCAGACACACGGCTACCAGGCCACGAACTCGATCGGCGCGACCCGTTCCAACACGCCCATCAAGGACGTGCCGCTGAACATCCAAGTCTTCACCAAGGACCTCGCGCAGGACATCATCGCCACCTCCCAGATCGACCTCGAACGTTACAACGCCGCCCTCGTCAACGGCGGGGCCGATGTCCACTCCACCAACGCGATTCAGCAGGCCTACAACGGCTTCCTGTTCCGCGGCTACATCCAGAACTGGGGCATCCGCGACGGCGTGCGCGAGTACGATCCCATCGACATGCAGGGCATAGCCCGCGTCGAGCTCGTCAAAGGTCCGGCTGCCCCGCTCTACGGTCTCTCCTATCCCGGCGGCGTGATGAACACGATCACGAAGGCCGTCGACTTCAGCGACAATTTCACCGTGCTCGGCGTTTCGATCCAGAACGAAGGCGAGTACCGCGCCACGATCGATGCCAACTACACCGGCGAGATCGCCAACGGCGGCAAGTTCGGCGTGCGCGTCAACGCCGCCCGTTCGGAGACCGAGGACCATCGCGAACACTCCTCCGGCATGTTGAAGTACACGCAGGTGAACCTCGAGTGGCAGCCGTACAAGGGCACCGAGATCAAGTTCCTCGCCGAGGACGGTTACCGCGAGAAACCCAACGGGCTGGGCTATTTCACCCGCGGCGGCGCCAACGGTGCCGACACTCCCCTCCAGATCATCCACCCGGAGATTCCGTGGGATTGGAATTGGGCCGACAAATACAACATGCGCACGTGCGACAGCACGATGTACCGCGGCTCGATCACCCAATCGATCGGCGAGAACTTCAGCGTGACCGCCTACGTGCAGTCCTCCCGCCGCGAGCAGATCGACAGCGAAGGCTGGGATGCCTCCGGCGGCGGCGGCAGCGGCGCCAGCTGGGATGCCGCGAGCGGCACCGGCTGGGTGACCAACGCCCTAGGCCAGGAAGTGATCCGCAAGGGTTACCACCACCGCGACTGGAGCAACAGCGTCCACGCCTACGGCGCCACCGCCGTGTACAAGCTGGAGACCGGCCCGCTCAACCACACGTTCACCGTCGGCGCCAACGTCTGGGCGGAGAAGTTCCACTCCGACAAAGGCATCGACACCGTCAACTTCATCGACTTCCCGATCGCGACCGGCATCAACACGAGCGCCGTCTCGGTCCATCCGACGAGCAACTACATCCTCGGCGTCGGCAGCCCGAACGAGAAGAACACCAACGACTACTATTTCGCCAACTGGCAGATGAAGGCGCTGGACGATCGTTTGAAGGTCAATGCCGCGATCAACCG
Source organism: Opitutaceae bacterium (assembly GCA_035298965.1). Lineage (GTDB taxonomy): Bacteria > Verrucomicrobiota > Verrucomicrobiia > Opitutales > Opitutaceae > CAJCBL01. Next base: position 47,299 of record DATGXO010000033.1, read on the forward strand.
GACGAACATCAAAAACGTCCAGTACGGTTCCCCCGCCAACATCACCGAGGAGTCGAAGAACTCGCCGATGATCGGCGCGATGTTCGACGTCACCAAGGAGGTCTCCCTCTTCGCGGTGCACTCGACGTCGCTCTTCCCGACCACCGACAAGAACGACTTCGACGTGCAGATGCCCCCGGTCACCGGCAAGAGCTATGAAGGCGGCATCAAGGTCGAACTGCTCGGCGGCAAGATCAGCGGCACCGTCAGCATGTATCAGATCAAGCAGAGCGGCGGCTCCGTCCGCGACGAGAGCGCTGTCAACCGGGACAAAACCGCCTGGCTCGCCAACGTCGCCGCCGGCCGCGCCGGTTCCCATGGGCTCGAAAGCAAGTACAGCTGGGCCGTGGACTCCGTCCCCTCGCTCAGCGGTTCCGGCTACACCGCGTGGGCCGACGCCACACAGGCCGAGAAGGATGCAGCCTTTGCCAGCCTCACCGACCGCAACGGCAATCGCGGCGATCTCGTGCCCAACCCGACCGCCAACAAGTCCAAGGGCATCGAAGCCGATCTCGTCTTCCAGCCCACCCCGAACTGGCAGGCGATGCTCAGCTACGCGCACAACACGATCGACAGCCGCCAGACCGGCCATGTGAAGGACCAGATCGCGCTGCTCACGAAGTACTCCTTCAACGAAGGCCCGGTGAACGGACTCTCCGTCGGCATGGGCCTGCAGTACGCCACCAAGGCGTTCCAGGGCACCGTGGGGACGGTCGAGCGCTACAACCCGAGCAACTTCTATCTCGAGACGTTCGCCGCCTACAAATTCAAGGCCTGGGGCTACGATCACCGCATCCAGCTCAACGTGAAGAATCTCACCAAGGTTCCTGAATACGTCGGCTGGTACGCGAAGTCCGGCGAGACCGTCGCCACGCACCGCTACGAGGTGCCGACCAAGATCATCTGGAATCTCGGCTACACCCTCGAGTTCTGAGGTCGCATCCCTGTTCTGTGGTTTAGGTACGGAGGAGGGCGCGCCAGCGCCCTCCTCTTTTTGTCGTGGCACCGAATCGCGGCGCTGTCTCTGCTCACGCTCGCCGATTCCCGGACCGCCGCGAATTCGCCTTCCGCAGTCCTGCCGCATTCCCGCCGGAAGAACGCACCCCGCATCCCCATGCGCCTCCGTCCCCTCCTCGGCCCTCTCGCCGCCGTCGCCGTCACCACGTGCGGCTGGCTGCGTTGGCGTACGCCGTGGAGCCTCGCACTGCTGCTGATCGCCACCAGCCTGCTCACGCTGGCGTTGCTCGCTCCGCGCGTCTACGCGCCGATCGAGCGCCGCCTCGCGCATTTCGGCCAACTCTTCGCCATCGCCTTCACCTGGCTCGTGCTCGGCCTGCTGTTTTTCCTCCTCTTCACCCCCGTCCGGTTGCTGCTCGCGCTGTTCCGCCGCGACCCGCTCCAACGCCGCCCCGACCCGCGCCGCGCCAGCTACTGGGAACCACTGCCGCCCGCCCCCGCGCCCGAGCGCTTCAACCGCCAATACTGACTCGTTTCCTTTCCGGCCTCCGGTTTCCCCCTCCCGGTCTCTCCGCCCCGATGCGCATCCTCGGCCTCAGCGCCCATTACCACGACTCCGCCACCGCCCTCGTCGAGGACGGCGTGATCGTGGCCGCCGCGCAGGAGGAGCGGTTCACCCGCGTCAAACACGACGCCGCCTTCCCGCGCCACGCCGTCGCCTTCTGCCTCGCGCAGGCCGGCGGGCCGCCCGATGCGATCGTCTACTACGAGAAACCGCTGCAAAAGTTCGAGCGCATCCTCCGCACACATTTCGCCGTCGCCCCCGCCGGTTTCCGCGCCTTCTCCGCCGCCCTGCCCGACTGGCTGCGGCGTAAACTCTGGATACCGCTCGAAATCGAGGACGCCCTCCGTGCCGCCAGTCACGACGCGACCGACCGGATCTTCTTCGCCTCGCACCACGAGGCCCACGCCGCCAGCGCGTTCTTCCCCTCGCCGTTCCCACGCGCCGCCGTCCTCACGCTCGACGGCGTGGGCGAGTGGTCCACCGCCACACTCGGCCACGGCGACGGCGCCCGGCTCGAGCTGCTGCGCGAGCTGCGTTTCCCGCATTCGCTCGGCCTGCTCTACTCGGCGTTCACGCACTACTGCGGCTTCCGCGTGAACTCCGGCGAATACAAGCTCATGGGCCTCGCGCCCTATGGCGAGCCGCGCTACGTCGACCTCATCCGCGAGAAACTCCTCGATCTGTGCGACGACGGTTCGTTCCGCCTCCGGCTCGAGTACTTCGACTACCTCCACGGCGAGCGCATGACCAACGCCCGCTTCGCCGCCTTCTTCGGGGGTCCGCCGCGTGCGCCCGCCGAGCCGCTCACCCAACGCCACTGCGATCTCGCGCGCTCGATCCAGATCCTCACCGAGGAGATCGTGCTCCGCATCGCGCGTTTCCTGCACCGGGAGACGGCGGCCGAAAACCTCTGCCTCGCCGGCGGTGTGGCGCTCAACTGCGTCGCCAACGGCCGCCTGCTCCGCGAAGGACCGTTCAAACGTCTCTGGGTCCAGCCCGCCGCGGGCGATGCCGGCGGTGCGCTCGGCGCGGCTCTGGCTTTCCACTACTCGCAACCCGGCGCCACCCGCGCAGTCGACGGCGTGCACGACGCCATGCGCGGCGCTTTCCTCGGACCCGCATCCGACGAGGCCACCTGCGCCGCCGCCTTCGCCGCACGCGGGCTCACCGCCGAGCGGCTCGCCG
>DATGXO010000034.1:0-4495 GCA_035298965.1 Opitutaceae bacterium
GGTCGAGGGGTCGCCCGCCGCCGCCGATGAACAGGCCGGTGTCCGGCAGCAGTCGTTTGACGAGGTGGCCGGTGCTGCTCGGGCGGTGCTGCTCGCAGTAGTGCATGAGCACGTCCACCGCGAGCGGGACCGCGACCGGGCGCTGCGCTGCGCAGATGCACCACCGCGGCGGCAGTCGGCAGGCGGGGCAGCGGGGACTCGGTCGGGCGACGACGGCGCGCGGCATTGCGTCATCGCGCGTCAGCACGGCCCGCTGGTCAACGCCGGACTGCGACGCGCGGCGGAAAGGCGTTGTTCTGGCGGGCGACCGCGGCGGGAGGCGGATGCATACTCTGGGCACGGCCCGCTTTGGGGCTGGTTTTTTCCCCGATTCCCTTAACGTAGGCGCCCATGCACACCCCTAGTTCGCTGCTGTTAGCACTCGCCATGACGACCTGCCTCGCCGCCGAGACGGCGTCTCCCTCCGCCCCCGCGGCCGCGCCCGCGACCGATCCAGCCTTCGTGTGGGATCTTTCGCTGCTCTACAAGGACGAGGCGGCCTTCGCCTCCGCCAAGGCGAAGCTCGTGGCGGACATTCCAAAACTGAAACAATACCAGGGCCGGCTCGGCGAGAGCGCCGCGACGCTGCGCGACGCGATGGACCTGCTCACCGATCTGCAGGGTCGCTACATCCGCCTCGGCACCTACGCCAGCCTCGCCTCCGACGAGGATCTGCGCAACGCGCCCGCCATGGAGCGCAACCAGGAGATGGACATGCTCGCCTCCGAGCTCTCGAGCGCCGCGAGCTTCGTCAACCCCGAGCTGCTCGCCGTGGGCGAGGCGAAGCTCCGCGGTTTCCTCGACAGCGAGCCGGGCTTGGCCGTCTACCGTTTCCCGATCCTCGACACGCTGCGTAACGCGCCGCACACGCTCGGCGCTGAGGCGGAGTCCGTGCTCTCGTCGGTCGGCATGATCGCCGACGCCCCGAGCTCGCTCTACGGCGTGCTCGCCAACGCCGATCTGCCCTGGCCGAAGATCAAGCTCTCCGATGGCTCCGAGGCGCTGCTCAACCAGGCCGGCTACACCCGCTGGCGCGCGGTCTCGAACCGCGCGGACCGGCAGGCGGTGTTCGAGGCGTTCTGGGGCAAGATGAAGGAGTACGAGCGCACGTTCGGCGTGGCGCTGTTCTCCCAGATGAAGAACGACTGGTTCAACGCCCGCGTGCGCAAACACCCGAGCTCGCTCGCAGCCGCGCTCTCCGGCGGCAACGTGCCGGAGGCGGTCTATCGCGCGCTTTTGGCCGAAACGAACGCGAACCTCCCGACGCTGCACCGCTACTTCAAGCTCCGCGCGCGCATGCTCGGCGTGACCGATCTGCGTTACTGGGACATCTATCCCCCGCTCGTGACGCTCGAGAAGAAGTTCCCCTACGACCAGGCGAAGGCGCTCACGCTCGCCGCAGTGCAGCCGCTCGGCGCTGACTACGTGGCCTCGATGACGAAGAGCCTCGGCGGCCGCTACGCGCACGTTTTTCCGCGGCCCGGCAAACGCTCCGGCGCGTACATGAGCGGCAGCGTGCACGACGCGCATCCCTACGTGCTCCTCAACTACAACGACGACTACGAGTCCGTCTCCACCTTCGCGCACGAGTGGGGCCACGGCCAGCACTCGGTGCTCGCGAACCGCACGCAGCCCGCGCCGCTCGCGCAGTACAGCATCTTCACCGCGGAGATCGCCTCGACCTGCAACGAGGCGCTGCTGCTCGACCACATGCTCAAGATCGCGAAGGACGACGACGAGCGCCTCTACTACCTCGGCAGCGCGCTCGAAGGGCTGCGCGGCACGTTCTTCCGCCAGGCGATGTTCGCCGAGTTTGAGCTCCGTATCCACGAGGAGGTCGAGAAGGGCAACGCGCTCTCGGGCGAGGCGTTGACGAAGATCTACGGCGAAATCCTCCGCCGCTACCACGGCGATGCCGAGGGCGTGCTGAAGATCGACGACCTCGTCACCGTCGAGTGGGCCTACATCCCGCATTTCTACCGCAACTTCTACGTCTACCAGTACGCGACCTCGATCGCGGCCTCGCAGGCGTTCGCCGAGCGTATCCTCGCCAAGGAGCCAGGCGCGGTGGAGACCTACCTAGGCCTGCTGAAGGCTGGCGGCAGCGACTATCCGTACGAGCTCGTGAAGAAGGCCGGTGTCGACCTCGCCACGCCGGAGCCTTACCGCGCGCTGATGCGTCGCATGAACTCGATCATGGACCAGATCGAGGCGCTCCTCGCCAAGCGCGGCAAGTGAGTTGCCGGCGAGACCGGACGGAACACTCCAAGGCGCGTCCCACGGGACGCGCCTTTTGTTTTCGCGCTACAGAAAAGGCCGGAAAATTTTCGCGCCGACCACTGGCGATACAGCGCTGGCAGGCGTACCTTTTGCGCGGTCCCACAGGAGGCGCCATATGAGTCGCGGTACGATCCATGAGTTCCTCGAAGCAGCGGCGGGCACGGCTAGTCAGGTGTTCGGGGAACCGACGCAACGAGTCGCCCACGGGGGCGGTGCCGCGATGCCGGAGCAGAGGACACGCCTCCCGCACGGAGTCGGGTTTGGGGACCGAGTCGGTGAAAGCCGTGCCCGCCAGCTGGGGCGCTGGGGTGCGCTGCACCACGGTAATCCGGCGATCGAGCACCGTGGCCCACGCGGCCATTGATTCGACGGCGCCAGGTCGCCGAGCCGCGTAACGCGGAAAACGAAACAGCCGGCGGGCGACCGCCGGCTGTTCGCTTGGGGGGAGGTGGCGGGGCGGTTCAGGAGCCGCTGGCGGCGAGGGCGCTGTGCGGGACTTCGAGGGCTTCGAGCATGTTTTCGAGTTCGCCGAAGGCCTCCGTCTCCATCGCGAGCACGCGACCGAGCAGCTCGACTTCGCGTTCGCGGCCGGCGGCCGTCCAGTGTTCGACGTTGCGGCCGGTCCACGGGCCGAGGAAACAGCTGCGCTCCGCCAACGTGCGCCGGAGCAGCCGCGATTCCTCGCCGAACAGATCGGCGGCCGCGAGCAGGTGCCGATGCTGGCGGCCGATCAGGTATTCGGAGTTGCGGCGCAGGAAACGTACCGCGGAGGCACGCGCATCGGCGAGCGAGGCGAAGACCCACCAGTTCACGAAGAACAGGAGCTGGCGTGCGGTCGCATCGAACTGGTCGACGTGCTGCAGATCCTCGCGCCACTTCAGAATCGCGGCGCGGCCGTACCAATAACGACCGGCGGGCGTGGCGACGTGGCTCCGGTGCCAGTTGCCGACCGCCTGCTCGATCCCGGCCACGAGCGCCTCGTGCGGATTGAGTGAATCGCCGTGTTCGCCGAGGCGGCAGAGGAACGGGCCGAGCTTCTCCACCGGCATCCGCGCGGTGGGTTCGTCGGTCATGTAGTCGCGCAGCAGGAGGGTGCGCCCGGAATCTTCGAAGCCGAAGATCACGGCGACATTGAGCTGCGGCTCATAGGCGAGCAGCGGGCGGCCGGAGCGGATCTCCGAGACGATCAGGTCGACATGTTCGGCCGGGGTGCGCCCTGGTGTATCCAGACTGCAGACGACGGGCAGCTCCCAGCCGGTGGCTTGCCGGAGCAGCGCGAGCTCCTCCGGCGCCTCGGCGATCGGGGAGGAGGGGCACCAACGGCGACCGTTGTCGCCACGGTACCAGCGGGAGCGAAAAGCGACGGCGCTCCAGCCCATGAGATTCTCGTAGGCGGGGGGCGCGGCGGTGACGGCGAGCGCGGCTTCAAGCGCTCCGAGGAACGTGCATTCTTTGCCTTTGCCCCACGCGAGCTGGGGCACGGCCTCGATGTAGAGTTTGCCGGCCTCGTTGATGATGATCGGCAGTTTCATGGCAGGCGGCGGGTGGGACGGTGACGGGGTGCTTCGCAGCCGTGCGCACGTGCGCACGGCGGGGGATGGCCTGTGGGAAGGCCGCGGAAACGTACGCGCGTGCGCGGGCGAGTCAAAAAGGCCGCGGCATCCGGAACGCCGCGCGCCGGGACGGCCGCTGGTGCGCCGCACCGTCACGCTGAGGATCAACCGCGTTGAGCCGGGCCGAGGTAACGCTCGAGCATGGCGCCGACGGACTCCGGGCTGAGCGGTTTTGGGATGTAGTCGTCCATGCCGGCGCCGAGGCAGATCTCACGATCGCCCGAGAGTGCGTTCGCCGTCATTGCAACGATGTGGAGTTTCGCCGGAATGAGCGGATCGCCCTCGGCCTGCGCCTTGCGGATGAGGCGTGTGGCTTCGAGCCCGTCGATGATCGGCATCTGCACATCCATGAACACGAGTTCGTAGGGATGGCGGCGGAGCTCCTCGAGCGCCTCCTGGCCGTTGGTGACCAGCGTGGCGGACTGGCCGATGCTTCTGAGAAAACGCATCGCAACTTTCTGGTTCACGGGGTTGTCCTCGGCCACGAGCACGCGTGGTGCGCCGTGGGCGGCGGGCGTGGCGGGGGCCCCGGTGGCGGGCGGCGGCGCCGGTGTGGCGGCAGC
>DATGXO010000035.1:0-23961 GCA_035298965.1 Opitutaceae bacterium
CGAAGAGCACGATGGCAGCGATGAAGAAGCGCCGCGGCAGTTGCGCGACATACAACAATGAAACGACCATGGGGGGAATCACGAGGGCCGTCCCGAGGTTCGGCTGAAGCAAAATCAAGATCATGGGCAAGGCCACAGCAAGGGCCAATTTCCCCAGGACCAGGAAGGAGGGTTTGACCGAGCCGATCTTGTTGCGCGCGAGGATGCTGGCGCAGGTCAGGAGGGTCGCGAGTTTGGCGAGTTCGGAGGGTTGGAAGGAGATCGGTCCGAAATCGATCCAACGTTGCGCGCCGTAACGTTCCGTGCCGATGCCGGGCAGCAGCACCGCCACGAGAAACAGCATCGAGACGATGTAGACCCAGTGCGCGTACTTCAGCCAGAACTCGTAGTCGACGAGCGACACGGCGATGTAGACGACCGCGCCGGCGATCAACCAGCCGATCTGCACCTTCCACTGGTGCAATCCCGTCGCGAGCTGCGCGCTGTAGATGAAGCACACGCCGATCGCCGAGAGCGCCGTCAACGCCGCGGGTCCCACCCAGTCCCATGTCTGTCGGGTGGCGACTTTCAGGAACGACAACAGGCCTGGTCGCAGCGCTTCTTTCACCGAGGGGCGCAGTCGAGCGCATCACCGCGCGCTCTGCAACGCCGCGCTGGCGCCCGCGGCTGTTTTTCCGCGCGCGGTGCGGCCGGCGCGTTCGGGCTTCATCACGGCTCGCGAAACCACCGGGCGCGGCGGTGGTATTTGCTCACGGGAGAAAGATTGCGCTTTGAACGCGCGACCCTACGGTGCGCGTCCTTCGCCAATTTCCGACTGGCGCACTCTCTTGAGTCTTCTCGGCGAATCCTCCGCTCTGACCTTTGCCTTCGCGGCGCTCACCGGCGCCGGCGCGGGATTCACGCTGTCGTGGTTGCTCCTGCGCCAGACCCGGCGTGTCGCCGCCGATCGCGCGGCCAACCTGATCGAGCTCGCCAAACGCGAGGCGCAGGTCGCGGGCGCGGAGATCCGCGCCAAGACCGAAGAGGAACTCGCCGCCAAACGCTCCGACCTCCAGCGTGAGCAGGACCGGCACGACATCGAGATCGACGTGAAGTTGCGCGAGATCCGCAACCACGAGGAGTCGCTGGCGTTGCTCGATTTTCAGCTCGAGGCCCGTCAGGAACGCCTCGGTCGCGAGGCCGCCGCGATCAAACAGGGCCGCGACGCCGTGCGCGCGCAGTCGAAGAAACTGCGTCTGCGTCTCGAGGAGATTTCCCATCTCGATGCCGAGGAGATCCGCAAAGCGCTCCGTGAAGAGGTCATGATCGAGTGCCAGGACGACCTGCGGCAGTTCCGCAAGGAGGTCATGGACCGCTCCGAGGCCGACCTGAAGATGGAGGCCAAGCGTGTCCTGCTTGCCGTGATGCAGCGCATGGCCAGCCAGCCGAACCACGACGTGACGGCGACCATCGTTCAGTTGCCAAGCGACGAGATGAAGGGCCGCATCATCGGCCGCGAAGGTCGCAACATCAAAGCCTTCGAGGCGTCGACCGGTGTCACGCTGCTCATCGACGAGTCACCGAACATGGTGCTGATCTCGTCGTTCGACCCCGTTCGCCGCGAGGTGGCGAAGATCGCGTTGCAGGCCCTCGTCGCCGACGGCCGGATTCACCCCGCGAGCATCGAGGAGCAGGTGCACCGCGCGCAGGCCGAGATCAACACGCACGTCGTCGCCGCGGCCGAGGCCGCCGTGCAGAAGCTCAAGCTCAGCGGCGTCCACCCCGAGATCCTGCAGGTGCTCGGCCGGCTGCAGTTCCGCCACTCCTTCGCGCAGAACGTGCTCGATCACTCGGTGGAGGTGGCGCAGTTCGCCTCGCTCATCGCCTCCGAACTCGGGCTCGACCCGCAGATCGCGAAACGCGCCGGCCTGCTCCACGACCTCGGCAAGGCCATCGAGGCCGAGCTCGACGGCAGCCACGCGCACATCGGCGCGGAGTTCGCCCGCCGCTTTGGCGAATCGCAGGTGATCGTGAACGCGATCGCCGCTCACCACGAGGAAGTGAAGCCCGAGACGCTCTACGCCGGCGTCGTTGTGCTCGCCGACACCCTCTCCGCCGTGCGCCCCGGCGCCCGCGCCGAATCGATGGCCGCGTACATCGAGCGACTGCAACGCCTCGAGCGCATCGCGCTCGACATCCAGGGAGTGCAACAGGCCTACGCGATCCAAGCCGGCCGCGAGGTGCGCGTGGTCGTGGCGCCAAACGCTGTGAGCGACAGCGAGGCGCGCGAAATCGCCAGCCGCATCCGCCAGCGCATCGAGGACGAGCTCCAGTATCCCAGCACGATCAAGGTGACGGTCATCCGCGAACAGCGCTTCACCGAGACGGCGACGTAGAAGACCGGAAACCGGAGAACGGGGAACTCGAAACTCGGGGCGCGTCGAATCGTGCGTGGCGCCGGCCTCCGTGCCGGCGGTTCGGGTCTGGTCGGGATGCTGCGACGGAGCGCAGGATCACCCGCACCACGGCAGCGGACGCCGCCGAGCCGCTTTCCGCTTTCCGGCTTCCGGTTTCCGGTTTCTCCTCCGTCCCATGCCCGACACCAAGATCCTCGAAGTCTTCCCGAATCCAGCGCCGGCGCGCGATTTCCTCATCGAGCACACGCACCACGAGTTCACGTCCGTCTGCCCGATCACCGGCCACCCGGATTTCGCGGCGATCACGGTGCGTTACGTGCCGGACAAGGTCTGCGTGGAGCTGAAGTCGCTGAAGCTCTATTTCCACTCCTTCCGCAACGAGGGCATTTTCTTTGAGGCTGCGACGAACAAGATTTGCGACGACCTCGGGAAGACGCTCAAACCGCGCCGCCTCACGATCGTCGCCGACTGGAAGGCCCGCGGCGGTTTCTCCTCCGTGATCACCGCCGACTGGAAGCCGGCGAAGAAGGCGCGCCGCTAAGCGGCACGCTGTTGGATTGCGTAGGGTGCGACCGAGGTCGCACCCCACGGGCGGTGATGCTCCTTTAACCGAATCACGATGGCTGAGCCTCAGGCCACCGTGACGGTGGGTGAAGCCTGCGGCGTGGCATCGGTGGCGGGGGTTTCGACGCGGAGGCGTTTCTCGCTGCGATGGTCGGCGGCGATCAGCGCGTAGAACGCCGGCACGGCGAAAAGCGTGAAGACCGTGCCGATCGCCATGCCGACGACGAGCACCCAGCCGATCGAGTTGCGCGCGGCGGCGCCCGGGCCGTTGACGAAGATCAGCATCAGGTGTCCGAATACGGTGGCGGCCGAGGTCATCAGCACGGGGCGCAGGCGCGTGGCGGCCGCGCGGCGGATGGCCTCGACCTTCGACACGCCCTCCTCCTGCAGGCGGTTCGCGAATTCGACGATAAGGATGCCATTCTTGGCGATGAGTCCGACGAGCGTGATCAGGCCGATCTGGGAGTAGATGTTGAGCGAGGTCTTCAGGAGGAAGACCGGGATCAACGCGCCGACGAGGGCGAGCGGCACCGAGCCGAGCAGGATGATGAACGGATCGCGGAAGCTGTTGAACTGCGCCGCGAGCACCAGGAAGATCAGCAGCAGCGCGAGCAGACCGGTCTTCCAGAGCGCGCTGCCCTCGAGCCGGAGCTGGCGCGACTGGCCGCCGTAATCGATCGAGTAGCCGGCAGGGAGGATCTCCGCGGCCTTCGTTTCCAGCTTCGTGAGCGCCTGGTCGATGCTCGGACCCACGCCGATGATCTTCACCGAATTCAGTTGTTGGAAACGATTCAGGGAACGCGGCTGCACGGTGTGCTTCAGCGTCGCGAACGTGGAGAGCGGGACGAGCTGACCGCCGGGCCCGCGCACATGGTAGTCGAGGAGCTGGTCGGCGTTGAGGCGTTGGCCGCGCTCGACCTGCGGGATCACACGGTAGCTGCGACCGTCGTTGACGAAACGGTTCACGTAGCCGCCGCCGAGCATGGAGCCGAGGTCCTGCGCGACATCGCTGAGCTTGAGGCCCATCGAGGCGACCTTGTCCTTGTCGATGTCGATCTCGACCTGCGGGAGGTCGAACTTCAGGTCGCTGTCGGCGAAGTAGAACGTGGGCGCGGCGTTGGGTGCGTTGGCATCGGTGTTCGCATACAGCACGAGCTGCTGGGCGTACTCGAAGAGCTCGCGGTGGTCGGCGGTGGAGCGCAGCACGAACTCGATCGGGTACTGGCCGCCCGAGGGCAGCGGCTCCGGCGTGGTCACGACGACGTTCAGGCCGGGAATCGTGGCGGCGGGCGCCTGGAGGGAGTCCATGATCGCCATCGAAGTGCGTTTACGTTCCGACCAAGGCTTGAGCAGGACGCCGGAGAAACCGAAGTTCGCACCGGTGAGTTGGAACGACGTGTCGTACTCGGGCACGCTCGTGAACACCTTCTGCACCTCCTCGGCGAAGAGCACGTTCTGGTCGAGCGTCGAGGTGGGCGACGGGATCAGAATGCCGAACACAACGCCCTGGTCCTCCTTCGGCGCGAGTTCGCTCTGCGCGAATTGGAAGAAGGGCACCACGACGAACATCAGCAGCACCGCGCCGCTGAGCACGAATGGCAGTCGCGCGAAACGGCGACCGAGCAGGCGATCGAACACGAGCAGCAGCAGCGCGCCGACCAACGAGGTGGCGAACAGCCCGATCGCAAGCGGGAGCGCGGCGCCCTTGGCGACGCCGAGCCCCCCGACGAGCGCGAAGATGCCCAGCGCCACCGGCCAGACGGGGATCCACGCGACGAGCGCCCACGGCAGCACTCGCCAGGTGACCGGGTCGCGCTCGTTGAAACGCAGCATGCCGCCGATCGTGCGTTCGTAGAGATGGCGTAGCCGGTCGAAGTCGCGGTTGATGCGGCCGGTGAACCCTTGGTTCTCGTGCTCGCGATCCTTGAGCAGCACCGCGCTCATCATCGGCGAGAGCGTGAGTGCCACGAAACCGGAGACGGCGACCGCGCCGGCGAGCGTCATGGCGAACTCGCGGAAGAGTGCGCCGGTGAGTCCGCCCTGGAACGCGATCGGTGCGTACACGGCGGCGAGGGTGATCGTCATCGAGATGACGGGGCCGACGAGTTCGCGTGCGCCGAGGATCGCGGCCTCGGTCTTCGAGCGGCCGGCGCGGATGTGTCGCTCGATGTTTTCGACGACGACGATCGCGTCGTCGACGACGATGCCGACGGCGAGCACGACCGCGAGCAGCGTGAGCAGGTTGATCGTGAAGCCGAACGCGAGCATGAGCGCGAGCGCGCCGACGAGCGAGAGCGGCATCGCCACGATCGGGATGAGCACGGAGCGCAGCGAACCCATGAAGAGGAAGATGACGACCATCACGATGAGCAGCGTCTCGACGAGCGTGGTGAGGATCTCGTGGAGGGCGTCCTCGATGTAGAGGGTGGCGTCGTAGGCGATGCGGGCGTTGAGGCCGGCGGGCAGGCCGCGCTGGATCTCGGGCATGAGGGCGCGCACGCGTTTGATGACCTCGACCGTGCTTTCGGTGGGCAGCACCCAGATGCCCATGAAGGTCGCGGTCTGGCCGCCGAAGCGCACCTCGGTGTCGTAGCTCTCGGCGCCGAGCGTGACATCGGCGACATCGGAGAGGCGCACGATCGCGCCGTTGCGCTCCGCGACGACGAGCTGGCGGAAGTCCTCCACGTTCTTGAGGTCGGTGTTGGCGATGAGGCTCACGCTGATCATCGAGCCCTTGGTGGAGCCGACGGCAGAGAGGGCGTTGTTCGCCTGGAGCGCCTGCCGGACCTCGGCGGGGCTGAGGCCGCGCGCGGCGAGTTCGTCGGGCTTGAGCCAGATGCGCATCGCGAAGACGCGGCCGCCAAGCACGTCGGCCTTCTGCACTCCCTTCACGGCGGAGAGGCGGGGCTGGACGAGGCGGTTGAGGTAGTCGGTGATCTGGTTCTGGTCGAGTGTCTCGGAGTAAAAACTCAGATACATCGACGCGAACTGGTTGTCGCTCGACTCGACGCTGATCGTGGGCGCCTCGGCCTCGGGCGGAAGCTCGTTGCGCACCTGGTCGATCTTGGAGCTGATCTGCGCGAGCGCGGCGTTGGTGTCGAAGTTCAGCCGGAGGTAGACGTCGATCGTGCTCAGGCCGGCGGCGCTGGAGGATTCGATGTAGTCGATGCCGTCGGCGCTGGCGATGACGCGCTCGAGCTGAGTGGTGATGTAGCCGCGCACGGTATCGGCGCTCGCGCCGAAGTACATCGTGCTGACCTTCACGACCGCGCTGTCGCTGCGCGGGTACTGGCGGGTATTGAGGCTGAAGTAGGAGACGAGGCCGACGGCGAGGATGATCGTGTTGACCACGATCGCGATGACGGGCTTGCGGACGAAGAGATCGGTGAAGCTTTTCGTGATCATCGGGCGGAGGCGCGGTGGTTCAGGTGTTGGCCGGGTGCGGCGCGGGATCGCTGGTGGGCTGCACGGCGTTGTTGATCTGCACGGGCATGCCGTTGCGCAGTTTGAAGATGCCGGAGGTCACGACCTGCTCGCCCGGTTTCACGCCGGTGGCGACGGCGATGAGATCCCCGCGCGTGCCGCCCACCGTGACGAACTGCTGGCGCACGCCGAGGAACTCGGCGCCATCGGGGCCCTTGATCTGCTCGACGATGAAGACGGAGTTGCCGTACGGGGCATAGGAGATCGCGGTGGCGGGGAGCACGATCTGCGGCTCGCCGGCGGGGAGTTGCACGGCGACCTGCGCAAACATGCCGGGGCGGAGCCGCTCCTCCGAGTTTTGCAGCAAGGCCTGCACGGAGAAATTGCGCGTGGCCGGGTCGACCTCGGGATCGATCGCCGCGATGGCGCCTTCGAAGGCAGTGCTGCGGAAGGCGTCGACCGCGACCGAGACCTTCTGGCCGATCGAGAGGTCGCCGAGCAGGCGCTGCGGCACCTTGAAGTTCACGTAGAGCGAATCGAGTTTCTGCAGCGGCAGCAGCGGCTGGCCGCGGGAGACGAACTGCCCGATGTTCACGTGGCGGATACCCACGCGGCCGGCGAACGGCGCGCGCACGCGCTTGCGGTCGATGGTGGCCTGCAATGCGCGCACGGCGCCCTCGGCCTGGTTGAGCTCGGCGGTGGCCTGATCGGAATCCGACTGGCTGATCGTGCCACGGGCGAGCAGGTCGCTGGAGCGGCCGGCGGTGAGTTTCGCGAGCGCGAGCTGCGCCTCGGCCGCCTGGAGTTGCGCGCGCTCGACGGTGGTGTCGAGCTCGAGCAACAGATCCCCGGCGTTCACGGTGGCGCCGTTTTCCACGAGGATGGCAACGACCGGGCCGTCGGCATCGGCGCTCACGGTGACGCCTTGCACAGGCGCGAGGGTCGCAATGCTGCCGATGGTCGGCTGCCAGGTCTCGAGCCGGGCCTCGCACGTGCTCACGGCGGTGGCGGGCATCGCGTGCGACTGCGACGACATCTGCTGGATCTGGGCGACCTTCACGGCGCCCAAGCTCACGACGATGAGTGCGAGCAGGAGGAGGGTTCCGACGAATCTCTTGAGCATAGGAGGCGAGGTTGGCTGACGTGGTTGGGACGTGAGCGCCGCGAGAGTCGGAGTGGGCCTCTCCCCGGGCGGGACGTGAAAAGAGCGACTAATCTGGAATGATTGCGCCGCTAATTAGGGGGCTAACCAAAATCCGCAACTGGCTCCGCGGGATTTTTCCGGGCGCGCCTGAAGAGGCGTCGCTCGATCGTTTGAATGGGCGCGGAGGTAGCAGTCTGTGGATGCTCGGACTCTGGAGTGCGGTGGCTCGGCACCGCCTTTGGCGGGCCAGCTCCACGGACCGCAACGATTTGCGACGATCCTCGCGCGATCCCGCGGCGGTCGGCGGCTGGCGCCCCGTCGAGCCGCCGGCATAGTTGGCTCAGCGGAAAACTGGCGCGCATCGCCGGCGCGCGGCGAGCGCGCGAACCGAGTGCCTAGCTATCGTGCGGCGGCGGCAGCGGGTTATGCGGCCGAGATACCGGGCGCGTCCGGCGCTCGATGCTCGTCTCTCGTCAACCGACCCGCCGCTTGCGGCTCACGGATTCAGCGTCCGGATGACTTCGGCGTGGAGTTTCGGATGCGCCGCGATGATCGACTTCGCGCCCACAGGGTCGCCGCCTTGCCAATCGGTGATCACGCCTCCCGCTCCACGGATCACGGGCACGAGCGCGGCGATGTCCCACGGGTTCATGATCGGGTCGCCCATGACGTCGGCCCAGCCGGTCGCGAGCAGCAGATAGCCGTAGCAATCGCCCCAGGTGCGGAGCATGCGCACGCGTTGGCAGAGTGAATCCCAACCGGCCGCGCTCTGATGCTGCGGCACGGAGAGCGTGTCGGAGACCAGCAGCGTGGCGGCGGCGAGATCGGCCGGCTCGCGCATGCGGACGGGTTTCGCGTTGAAGGTCGTGTGCGCGCCGTCGCCGACGACAATCTGATCGAGCACGGGTTGATGGATGCAGCCGAGCACAGGTTGCCCGTTGTGCAGGAGCGCGATCAACGTGCCGAACAACGGGCAGGCCGTGGCGAAACTCTTCGTGCCGTCGATCGGGTCGAGCACCCACACGAACTCGGCGTCGGCGCGGTCGCTGCCGAACTCCTCGCCGAGCACACCGTGCTCGGGGAAACGCCGCGCGATCATCGCGCGCATCAGTTCCTCCGCGCCGCGATCGGCGGCGGTCACGGGCGTCTGGTCGGCCTTGAGTTCGATCGCCACCTCGTGGCTGCCGAAGAGCGGGCGGATGAAGTCGCCGCTGGCGGTGGCGAGTTCGAGCAGGAAGGCGCGATAGGGGGAAAGGTCCACGGCGCGGAAGTTGCCGGGTTTGCGCGCCGAGTTCACCCCAAAATCGCGGTGGGAGGAAACGGCACGACAGAAGGTAACGAAGAGAACCAAAGCCCGCCCAACCATTCGGAGCATGCGAAATTTGGTCGGCGCGGGCGGTGCGAGCGTCTTCCCTTCGCGGCATGCACTGGCGCGCCGCCACCATCCATTTCCTCGACTTCGAGGGCAGCCTCGCGACGGGCGTGGTGGAGTACGGCGTGGCGGTGCTGCACGGCGGCGAGATCGTCGATGCCGCCACGCGCCTGTGCCGGCCGGTGGGCCCGATCCGTCGCGAAGACGCCGCGGTGCACGGTATCGGAGCAGCGGATGTGGCCGGCGCGGCGCCGTTGAGCGAAGACTGGGAATTGTTTGCCGGCTGGCGCCAACGCGGACCGTTCGCCGCGCATTTCGCCGGCACGGAGAACTCGTTGCTGAAGGCGACCTGGCCCTACGGCCGCAGCGCGCCGGATCTTTCGCGCGCTGGCGCGACGACCAACGAGTGGGGGCCGTGGCTCGACACCGGCCGGCTGCTGCCGCAGCTCTTCCGCGGAATCGCGTCGGCGCGGCTTGAGGATTTGGTGACGCAGTTCGGCGTGGGCGTCGAACTGGCGACGCAGGCGGAGCGGTTCTGTCCGCCGGCGCGGCGACGTTACCACGCCGCGCTGTACGACGCGCTCGCAGCGGCGCTGTTGCTGCGAGCGACCTTGGCGCGGCCGGAGTTTGCGGCGGCGACGTTGCCGTGGCTGCTCGAACTCAGCTCGCTCGACCCGGCCCGCCGCGAAGCGCAGCGACAGGGCGAGTTGTTCTGAGGCGCGACAGGATCGCGGCTCAGCGGAGCGTGAAATCGAGCGAGGCGTCGGCTCCGGTTCCGGTGATGCAGGCCTCGAACGCGATGGTTTCGGCGCGGATGAAGGTGGTGCGCTCGATCAGGCGAAGTTTCTTTTTGGCGCTGAGGTCGGGCGTCTCTTGGATCTCGACCACGCGTCGACGGGTTGCCGCGTCGGACTCCGTATCGCGATAATGGCGCAGCGTGGCTGTGCCGATGAAGCGCCACCGCCCTGGCCAACCCGGCACGGGCTCGGGCGTGTTCAGTTGCATGGAGATGTCGAGTCGCTCGCCGATGGCCGAGTATTGTTTCGCAAGATGCCTCCGGGCCAGCCCGTGGGCTGACGCGACGATCTCCGCGTTCGCATCCGGCTGCTGCGCCGTAGCTGCAACCTGAGAGTCGGTGCCGCGCTGCGGCGCGGCCTGTGCCCCGACGGCGGACACGAGCGAGGCCAGCAGCAATTTCGAGATGCGACTCCGGAACATGGTTGCTATCATGTTGCTGCATCGTACCGGCCCGATGGCTCGAGACAACGTGCTTGTGGCGGACGGCAAGTTTGGCGATGTCGACGGACCGTCGGGCGGACGGAGGTGCGGCGCCAGACAGGGCTTTTCCCGCGCGGAGTCCGGGCCGCCTTGTGATTTGTATCGAAGCGGCACTGCCCGTCGGCAGGCTGGTCGGCGCTTTCCTCCCATGCTCTCCGATCTACGTTTCGTCCTGCGCACATTGGCCCGCAGCCGGGTTTTCACCGCGGTGACGGTGCTCACGCTCGCGCTCGGCATCGGGTCCGCCGCCGCGATCTTCAGCGTGACCGAATGGGTCCTGTTTCGTGCGAATCCCTTTCCCGAAGACATCTACCTCGTCGGCGGGCAATCCGAGCTGCTGCCGATGATGCCGGTCCGTTACCCGTTCATGGTGCGGGCCTATCGAGATCAGACCAACGTGATGGCTGAATGGGCTCAGGCGACCGGGCGCGCGGGCAATGTAGTGCTCGACGGCCGGCCGGTGGCGCCGAATTGGGTGGGCGCGAGCGACAACCTGTTCGCGTTTCTCGGCGTGAAGCCGGTGCTCGGGCGCGGATTCCTCCCGGGTGAGGACGTGCCGGGTGCGGATCAGGTGGTGGTGATCGGCGATGCGTTCTGGAAAAGGCATTTCGGCGGGCGCGACGATGCACTCGGGCGCACGATCATCGTGGGCGACGCGGTTTGCACGGTCGTGGGTGTACTCGGCGCGAACCAGCCGATGCCCCTCTACGCCTCTGGAGAGATCTACCGGCCGCAGGAGTTTCGGGAAGATCCGGTGCAGCTCTGGACCTCGTTCTGTTTCCTGCTCGGGCGTCTGCGGCCGGGCGTAACGCGCGAGCAGGCGGCGGCTGTTCTGGCGGCGGTGAAGCCGGAGGTGCCGGCGGCGATGGCGCAGTTCGGCTTCGCCGATCGCGCGATGCTGTCGAGCTTGGGGGAGTTGAACCAGCTGCGTCGTCCGGAGATCCATTGGATGATGCTCGGCGCGGTCGCCTTCCTCTACGCGATCGCCTGCCTGAACGCCTCGAATCTCCTGCTCGTGCGCATGCTCGGGAAACGGCGCGAACTGAGCGTCCGCCTCGCGCTCGGCGGCGGGCGTTGGCGCGTGGTGCGGTTGTTGGCACTCGAAGGCGCGGTGCTGGCCCTGCTCGCCGCCGCGCTCGGGGCATTGGTCGCGAACTGGGTGTTCCCGCTGCTGCTGAGCGCAGCGGGAAACGAGATGTTCACCACGGACTGGTCGCAATGGTCCCTCAGTTGGCAGTCTCTCGCCGTGCTTGGCGCGCTCTCCGTCGCGACTTGTGTGGCGATCGTGATCCTTCCCGCGGCGCGGCTCTGGCGGGCGGACATCTCCTCGGGTCTCAAGGACGGCGGCGCGGCGCTCGGCGAGAGCCCGGCGCTGGCGCGGCTGCGCGGGGCGTTTGTCGTACTGCAGGCGGCAGCCGCCGTGATTCTGCTTGCCGGCGCCGGCCTGATGATCCGGACGTTCCAGCGTCTCGAGAACGTGGATCTCGGATTCGAGCCCGATCGTTGTGCGAAGGTGACGATCGATTTCCCGCCGGCTTATCATGTGGGTTCCGAGCGTCGCCTCGCGCGGTTGCACGAGATTGAGGCGGAGTTGCGGCGCGTGCCGGGCGTGCGCGGAGTGGGCTTCGGACACGACGTGGTACTCCCCGGTTTCTATTTCGCGACGCACTCCGTGGAAGGCCCCGGAGGTCAGCCGGTGAAGGCGGCGTTGCTCAGTTTCAGCGGCGAGTTCGGGAAGGCAGCGGGACTGAAGCTGAAACGCGGCCGCTGGCTCGAGCGTCCGAACGGGAACGAGGTGCTCGTGAACGAGGCGCTCGCGCGGGCGTGTTGGCCGGATCGCGACCCGGTCGGGCAACTGCTTCGCACGATCGGCGACAGCGCTGCGGCGAACGCGCAATGGCAGGGCTGGGAGGTGGTCGGCGTGGTGCAGGATGTGCGCGCGTCGATCCGCGAGGCGGCGCGGCCAAGCATCTACGGGCCGGAAGGCTGGGGCCCGGAGAATTTCCACATGTTCATGGTCGGTCTGTCGCGGCCCTACGACGAGGCGTTCGGTGCGGCAGTGCGCCAGCGGCTCTTCGCATTCGATCCGCAGCTCGTCGTGCAAAACGTCCAATCGGTTGCGGCGGCGCGCTACAACTTTTTGTGGCCGGAACGCATGGCCAACTCGGTGCTCGAGGTGCTCGGCGCGATGGCGCTGCTGCTCACGGTTGTCGGTGTGTTCTCAGTTCTCGCGTACACGGTGGACCGGCGCATGGGCGAGTTCGGCGTGCGGATGGCGCTGGGCGCCACGCGCGGGAATCTGGTCGGGCTCGTATTGCGGCGCGGTGTGCTGCTTACGCTGCTCGGGGTCGTGCTCGGGCTCGGCGGGGCGGCGGCGCTCACGCGTTTCCTGCAGAGCCTGCTTTTCGAAACATCGCCGCAGGAACCGTGGGTGCTGGCCGGCGTGGCGGCGGTGCTGTTGCTGGCATCGCTGCTGGCGTGTGCGCTGCCGGCGCGGCGGGCGGCACGGGTCGAGGTCGCGCAGTTGTTGCGGTCGGAGTGAGCGAGGGTGTGGGGGCGGTTCGGCGTCTCGCGCTCTTCTCTCGGCGGAATCGCGCCGAGGCTCAGAGCCACTTGCGGCGCTTCATGTAGATGAAGAGCGCGATGGTGCAGGTGACGGTGATCGTGACGACGGCCAAGTACGCCGAGCGGGAGGCGAGCAGGGGCGAATGGCGGAAGTTCATCGAGAACCAACTGCCGATGATCATGAGCGGGATCGCGACGGCGGTGAGGCCAGTGAGCACGCGCACGCCTTCGTTGGTCTCGTGGGTCGAGCGGTTGAGGAAGAGCTTGAAGGTGAAGATGAGCTGCTCGGACCAGGATTTCACCTGCTCCTCGATGCGCACGAGATCGTCGGAGAGGTCGCGCATGTAGGGCAGCAGTTTCGGGCGGAAGAAACCGGTGCGGCCGCCGGCGAGGGCGACGGCGAGCTCGCGTTGCGGGCGGAGGATCTGCCGCAACGTGGTGAGGTCTTCGCGGAGATCGACGATGCGTTGGGCGAGGGGTTCCTTGCTGCGCGCGAGCACGGCGTCCTCGACGGCCTCGATCTCGTTGCGGATCTCGTCGAGGGCGGGCTTGAAGTTCTCGACGATGAGATCGAGCAGCGTGTGGGCGAAACGATCGGGGCCGCGGACGAGTGTGCCGGGGGTGCGGAGGATGCGCTCGCGGCAGGTCTGCACGCCCTTGATGGGGCGGCGGTGGAAGGTGAGGAGGAAGTTCTTCCCGAGGATGAGGTCGAGCTCGGTGGTGGTGAACTTCTCGGTGCGGGTGTAGTCGACCGCGTGGGCGACGATGTAGACGTAGTTCTCGTATTCCTCGTATTTCGGCAGCGGCGAATCCTGGAGGCAGTCCTCGATGGTGAGCGGGTGCAGGGCGAAGAGGTCCTGCATGATCTGGCGGATCTCGGCCTCGGTGGGTTCGGCGAGGTCGACCCAGAGCATGACGGCCGGGTCCTGCCGGAGCGTGGCGAGCGTCTCGGGCGGCGGGCAGTCGGCGACGAACTTCGAGTCGCGGTAGACGACGCTCTGGATCATGGGGAGAAGGGCGAGAGGCAGGAGGCGAGAGGCGAGAGTCGGACCGGAAGGCCCGCGCGTGTTTTCGCGTTACTCGTTTTCATTCCGCAATCCGCGTTCCGAAATCCGCAATCCTCAGATCCAGCCGCGGCGGCGGCACCAGAGGAACATGCCGAGGGTGGCGGTGAGCATCACGCCGAGGGAGATCCAGTAGCCGTACGGGCTGGAAAGCTCGGGCATGTGCTCGAAGTTCATGCCGTACCAGGTGCCGAAGAGTATCGGCGGCATGGTGATGGCGGTGAGCGCGGTGAGGACCTTGATGCCTTCGTTGGCCTGGCTGGCGGATTTGTTGAGGTAGAGGTCGAACGAGACGAGGAGCGCGTCGCCGAGGGTGGTGAGCGTTTCCTCCTGCCGGATGAGCTTGTCGCGCAGGTCGCGGAAGTAGGGCAGCATGATCGTGCGCACGATCTTGGTGTCGCCGTGGGCGAGGCGGTTGATCACGTCGCGCTGGGGGCGGACGATCTGGCGGAGGTCGGCGAGATCGGCGCGGATGGCGAGGAGATCGGCGGTGAGGTTTTCGGCGTGTTCCTTGAGCACGCGCGCTTCGAGCAGCTCGATCTTGGCGCGCAGGCCATCGAGCACGGGCGTGTAGCGGTCGATGAGCTGATCGAGCACGTCGTGGGCGAGGCGGTCGGGGCCGCGCGCGATGACGCCGGTGGCCTTGTTGCAGCGTTCGACGAGCCACTCGATCGAGCGGAGTGGTTTGCGGTGGAAGGTGACGAGGAACTCCTTGCCGAGGTAGAGATCGAGCTCGGTGGTGGTGAACTTTTCCGTCTGCGCGAGATCGACGGCGTGGGTGACGATGAAGAGGTAGTCTTCGTAATCCTCGACTTTCGGGAGACTGGTGGGCGCGATGCAGTCCTCGATGGTGAGCGGGTGAAACTGGAACACGCTCTCGAGCACGAGCTTGATCTCTTCGGCGGTGGGCTGGTCGAGATCGACCCAGAGGTGGAGGCCTTTGTCGGCGCGCACGAGGCGCATCGCCTCGGCCTCGAGGTCACTGGCGACGAGTTTTCCTTCGCTGAAGACGAACGACCGGATCATGCGCGGGCGCCATCGTGCGCGCACCTGAAACCGAGGCAAGCCGCGCGCGGGGCGAGGTGCGGCGAGCTTGTTGCCGGCGCGTGACGTTCTCCTCGCCGCGTTGGGGAGGTCGGCGGGAGCGAAGCCTCAGGTCTTGGCGTAGAGGCGTGCCTCGGCGTCGACGAGGGGCTGGATGAACTCCTCGGGCGTCTGCGCCTTCATGAGAGCGTCGCGGGTCTCAGGGGCTTTCAACACGCGGCAGAGCGCGCCGACGAGGGCGAGATAATCGCCTGGCTGCGACTTGGGCGTGGCGACGACGAAGATGAGGCGGACGGTCTGCTGGCAGTTCTCGAAATAGACGCCGGAGGGACAACGGCCGATGGCGAGCACGATGGCCTGGGCGTGGTCGGTGCGCGCGTGGGGCAGGGCGACTTCGTTGCCGATGCAAGTGGGGTCGAGGCGTTCGCGGGCGAGGAGCTCGTTGTAGAAATGCGGGTAATCCGTGATGTCGGGATGGCCTTCGAGCAGTCGGGCGACCTCGTTGATGGCGGCGGTTCGCTTCGTCTGCTGCACGTTGAGGAGGACGCGGGACGGGTGCAGCAGCTGCGTGAGACGGACGGGCATACGAAAAAAATCGGCTGGCGACTGGGTTTCTGAAGGCGCGCGAGCAATCTCCCCCGCCGTCGCGGCGAGGCAAGGCCGGAGATGTGGCGGCGGAGAGTTTTCCGGTGCGCGGAGCGCGGTTGTGATCGGACAGCGGGCGGTGCACGCCGCGATGTGGTCGTCCGCGCTGGCACGGGGCTCGCGTGGGCCGTCGCGGATTGGAACTGCGTTTCGACGTGCCTGAAAAAAATCCGGCCTGGAGCCCGATCCGCATCGGATCCCGACCTGCGAGCCGCGCCGGTGCGCTCAGCGGTTCGGCAGACCGCGCATCTGCTGGAGCGAGCGGAAGCCGCGCGAGAGCACTTCGACGAGTTCGTCGGCGCGGAACGGCTTGAGCAGGCAGTCGTTGAGTCCGGAGGCGAGGAGGCTGTTGCGGATGTTCGGATCGGCGATCGCGGTGAAAGCGATGATCCACGGCACCGCGGGATGTTCGGAGCGACGCCGGATCCGTTGGGTGGCTTCGCGGCCGTCGATGCCGGACATGCTGATGTCCATGAACACGAGATCGAAGCTGTCGCGGCGGATTTCCTCGAGCGCCTGCTGGCCGCCGTTGGCGACCGTGGCGGTGTAGCCGAGCCGCTCGAGCATGAGGACGAGCCCGCGTTGGTTCACGGCGTCGTCGTCGACGACGAGGATGCGCATCGGCATGCGGCGGCCGAGGGTGATGTCGAATTCGCTGCCCGCGATGGGCAGCGGCGGGAGGAGCTCGGGCGGAGCGCCGAAGGCCTGCATGAGGAGAACCTTCAGGTGGCTCGGTTTGACGGGCTTGGCGACGAGGGTCGTGGAGCCGGTCACGGCGTGGCTGCCGGAGGCGTCGAGCAGGAAGAGCGGGAGTTGTTCGCGGCCGGCGATGCCGTGAATCGTCTCCGCGATCTGGGCACCGTCGCGCGAGCCGAGCTGGCGATCGATGATGACCGCTTCGCAGCCGGTGGGGCTGCGCAGCAGCGCGAGCGCGGCGGCGGGGCGGTCGACCTCGCAGGTGGTCATGCCCCACCAGCGGCACATGGCGGAGAGGATGTGCCGCATGGTGGCGTTTTCGCTGAGGAGGATCACTCGGCGGCCGGCGAGCGCGGCCTCGGGCGAGGCGTGCGGCGGAGGCGGTGCGTCGAGCGGGACCTCGACGGGCAGGGTGAAGTGGAACGTGGAACCGCGGCCGACCTCGCTGTCGACCCACATGCGGCCGTGCATGAGCTCGGTGAGGCGGCGCG
Source organism: Opitutaceae bacterium (assembly GCA_035298965.1). Lineage (GTDB taxonomy): Bacteria > Verrucomicrobiota > Verrucomicrobiia > Opitutales > Opitutaceae > CAJCBL01. The sequence continues at coordinate 16,683 of DATGXO010000035.1, forward strand.
CGATCGCGAGGCCGAGGCCGGTGCCGCCGTAGCGGCGCGTGGTCGAGGCGGAGTCGACCTGAGAGAACGGCTTGAAGAGGCGGTCCATGCGATCGGCCGGGATGCCGATGCCGGTGTCGCGCACGCTCAGGTGGAGCTGCGGCGGTTGGCCGGCGAGGCGCTGGACGGCGACGAAGACCTCGCCGCTGGCGGTGAACTTCACCGCGTTGCCGACGAGATTGAAGAGCACCTGCTGGAGCCGGATCGCGTCGCCGAGGAAGAGGCTCGGGACATCGGGATCGATGAGGAAGCTGAGCTCGAGGTGCTTCTCGATGGCCTGCGGTGCGCAGAGATCGAGCACGGTCTCGACGACGGAGCGGAGATCGACGGGCGAGTGCTCGAGCTCGACACGGCCCGCCTCGATCTTCGAGTAGTCGAGCACGTCGTTGATGACGGTGAGGAGGGTGTTGCCGCAGCTACCGATGGTGCGGATGTATTCGCGTTGTTCGGCCGTGAGCTCGGTGCTGGCGAGGAGCTGCGTCATGCCGAGCACGCCGTTCATGGGCGTGCGGATCTCATGGCTCATGACGGCGAGGAACGCGCTCTTGGCGTGGTTCGCGGCCTCGGCGGCGCGGGCTTCCTCCTCGGCGGCGCGGATCGCGCTTTGCAGACGCTGGTTGAGCTCGTCGGCCTTCGCCTTCTCGTTGCGCAGATGCTCGGTGGCCTCGATCGCACGCTCTTCGGCCTGCGCGGAGGAACGGCGGAGCCGATACGTCAACCAACCGATGAGGAGCGAGAGACCGACGGTGCCGGAGGCGGCGGCGGTCGCCACGCGGCGGAACGTGGCAAGGCGTTGCTCAAGATCCTTCGCCCACATGTCGACGCCGACGACGCCGACGAACTCGCCGCGGGAATTATGGAACGGCGCGAACGCGCTCATGTACGTGCGCACGCGCTCGGGCACGGGACGATCGTCGACCATCGCGCGTTGCTGGCTGAGCGCCTGGCGCAGTGTGGAGTCCTGCCCGGTGTAGACGAAGCCGATCGGCGGCGGCGGGTCGGTGTCGTCCGGCGGGCGGATGAAGTACGCGGTGTCGAGGATGAACGCGATCTGCCCGTCGTGCAGCGTGGCGGTGTAGATGTAGAGCAGGTCGTGCGTGGCGCGCTGCATCTTGAGCAGCGGCTCGAGGGCGCGGAGGTGCGGCGGAGAGCCGCTCTGCTCGGGCGAGACGAGGGTCTCGTGCAGGTCGCCGTCGATCTGCACCGCGGCGGCGCGGGCGAGCTGGATGAGCTCGGTGCGCACGGATTCGATCTGTGCGCGGCGCGCGTACGAGTAGGTGTACGCCAACACCGCGGAGGCCACGGCAAGCACGATGAGAGCGACGAGAAGTCCCTCACGGAATGGGTGGATCTGGCGTTGTCGATTGATGGGCACGGGGCGTGGACGCGGTCCACGGACCCGGGAGGAAATGGCGGTCGCCCGCAGGACAGGCAAGCGCGGCGTGTGCGCCTGTTTGCTACGTTTTGGAACGACTGCCGGTCGTGGGGTTCGGCGATGAGGGAAACCCCGATGCGGGCGCTGAGGTGAGCGACCCAGCCGTAGCGACTCAGCTCAAGAACGGCACTTCAGACAGGGCGCAGAAAAGGAATCGAGGCGGAAGGAAATCGCAGAGAAATGCCTGGTGGCTCAGCCGACCGATTTCAGCCAGGCGAAGAGCGCGGCGGGGGACTCCGCGACGAAGTCCGCGCGCGCGGCGACCAACGCGGCGGGATCGCCGTAACCCCAGCGCACGGCGACGGCGCGGGCGCCGGCCTCGTGCGCGGCCGCGACATCGCGTTGTTCATCGCCGACGAGACACGCTTCGACGGCGGGGATCTCGGCGGAGCGCAGCAACCGGCGCAGGCGAGTGCCCTTGCCGAACAGACTGACGCCGCAGGAGAGCAGCTCGGGGAGCGGCACCCCGGCGGCGGCGAAAACGGCGCGCACGTTTTCCTCGGAGTTCGAGGTGAGCACGCCGCAGCGCACGCCCGCGCCGCGAAGGGCGCCGAGCGTTTCGCCGATGCCGGGAAACAGCCGCACTTCGCCGATGCGGCGTGCCATCCCCGCGCGGACGGCGTGCATGAGCTGCGGGAGTTGCCAGAGCGGCACGCCGAGCTCGCGCAGCAGCTCCTGCGAGGAGAGCGTGCGGCAGCGCTCGACATCGGCGGTGCCGATCGGGCGGAGCTCGAAGCGCGGTGCGACCTCGTTGCAGACGGCGAGCGCGAGGCCGAGCGAGTCGGCGAGGGTGCCGTCGAAATCGAAGATGGCGGCGCGGAGCGGCATGACGCGGGGAAAGAAAACCCGCCGAAGCGGTCGGCGGGTTTTCGGTGGAGAAACGTGGCGGTGCGGCGACGCCGCGCGGCTCAGGCCGACGGCGCGGGTTCGGCGGGCGCCTCGTCGTCGTCGCCCTTGTCGACGATGCGCGCGACGGAGAGGAGTTTGTCGCCTTCGGCGAGGTCGATGAGCTTCACGCCCTTCGCGCCGCGACCGGTCTCGCGGATGCCGTTGACGGGGCAGCGCACGCTCTGGTTCTTGGCGGTGAGGAGCATGATCTCGTCGGTGTCGTGCACGCTGAGGGCGCCGGCGACGTTGATCTTGCCGTCCTCGGGCAGGTCGATCGCGATCACGCCGGAGCCGCCGCGGCGGGTGAGGCGGTAATCCGCAAATGGCGTGCGTTTTCCGATACCGTCTTCGCGGGCGACGAGCAGGCGGGCGGAGGCGTCGCAGACCTCGATGGCTTGGACGTAGTCGCCCTTGCGCTTGAAACGCATGCCGGTGACGCCGCCGGTGGCGCGGCCGGTGGCGCGCAGGCCGACCTTCACCTCGCCGACCTCGCTCTCGCCCTCGACGGGCGCGGCGGTGGCGGAGGCGTCGGCCGCGGCGGACTCCTCGTCCTCGGCGCCGGCGGTATCCAGCGGGCCTTCCTGGAAACGGACGGCGAGGCCCTGGTGGGAGACGAGGATGATCTCGTTGGTGCCGGTGGTGAGCACGCCGCCGACGACCTGGTCGTCGGCGCGGAGGTTGATGGCGGCGAGGCCGCCTTCACGCTCGCGGGTGGCGCCCTCGTATTCGGAAAGCATGGTCTTCTTCACGATGCCGCCTTGGGTCGCGAGGACGAGGAAGCGGTCGTCGGTAAACGCGGAGAAGCAGACCATGGCGGCGATCTTCTCGCCTTCGACGAGCTTGAGGAAGCTGGTGACGGACTTGCCCTTCGCGGTGCGCGCGCCTTCGGGGATGTCGTAGACCTTCTTGGCGTAGGATTTGCCGGTGGAGGTGACGAAGAGGATGTAGTCGTGGGTGGAGGCGGTGAAGAGGTGCTCGACGAAATCCTCCTCGTACGTCTCGGTGCCGATCACGCCCTTGCCGCCGCGTTTCTGCACGCGGTAGTCGGCGACGCGGGTGCGCTTGATGAAACCGAGGTGGGAGACGGTGATGACGCAGCCTTCGTTGACGATGACGTCTTCCATGCGGAACTCGCCTTCGGCGGCGATGATCTCGCTGCGGCGGGGCTGGGAGTACTTCGCCTTCATCTCGAGCAGCTCGGTCTTGATGAGCTCGAGGAGGAGATGCTCGGAGGCGAGAATGGACTCGTAGTATTCGATGGCCTTGAGCAGCTCCATGTACTCGGCCTCGATCTTGTCGCGCTCGAGCCCGGTGAGCTGGTAGAGGCGGAGCTCAAGGATGGCGTCGGTCTGGCGCTCGTTGATCGGGTATTTCTCCATCAACCGGTGCTTGGCCTCCTCCTTGTTGGAGGAGGAGCGGATGATGCGGACGAAGTCGTCGAGGTTATCGAGGGCGATCTTGTAGCCTTCGAGGATCTCGGCGCGGTCCTTGGCCTTGCGCAGGCGAAACTGGGTGCGGCGGGTGATGACTTCGCGGCGGTGGGCGACGTAGCACTCAAGGAGTTCCTTGATGTTCATCTGCTTCGGCCGACGGTGGTCGAGCGCGAGCAGGGTGACGCCGAAGGAGGACTCGAGGGCGGTGAGCTGGAAGAGCTTGTTGATGACGACCTGCGCCTCTTCGCCGCGCTTGAGCTCGATGACGATGCGCGTGTCCTTGTCGGACTCGTTGCGGAGGTCGGAGATCTCGGGGAGCTTCTTCTCGCCGACGAGCTCGGCGATGTGCTTCACGAGGGTCTCGCGGTTGACGTTGTACGGGATCTCCGTGACGACGATCTGCTCCTTGCCGTTCTTGAGCTCCTCGGTGTGGGCGCGGCCGCGCATACGGACGATGCCGCGGCCGGTCGTCATGTAACTGCGGATTCCCTCGCGGCCGACGATGAGGCCGCCGGTGGGGAAATCGGGACCGGGGATGTGCTCGATGAGCTCCTCGACGGTGATGCCGGGGCGGTCGATGAGCGCGCAGGCGGCGGTGATGATCTCGTCGAGGTTGTGCGGCGGGATGTTGGTCGCCATGCCGACGGCGATGCCGGTCGAGCCGTTCATCAGCAGGTTCGGCAGGGCGGCGGGGAGGACGGAGGGCTCGGTGGTCGACTCCTTGTAGTTGGGGACGAAGTCGACGGTCTCCTCGTCGATGTCCTTGAGGAGCTCCTCGGCGATCTCGGCGAGGCGCGCCTCGGTGTAACGGTAGGCGGCCGGCGGATCGCCTTCGACGGAGCCGAAGTTGCCCTGAGGGTCGACGAGCGGGTAACGCATGACCCAAGGCTGGGCGAGGCGGACGAGGGCGTCGTAAACGGAGGAGTCGCCGTGCGGGTGATAGTTTTTCAGCACTTCACCGACGACGCCGGCGCACTTGTCGTACGGGCGATTGTGCAGGAGGCCTTCGCGGAGCATCGCGTAGAGGATGCGGCGTTGCACGGGCTTGAGGCCGTCGCGGGCATCGGGCAGGGCGCGCGAGACGATGACGGACATCGAGTAATCGATGTAGGCCGTCTGCATGATCTCGGTGATGTTGGCCGGCGCGACTTTTTCGTTGGCGGTGTACACGGGAGGGAGGCGAGGGGCGAAAGGGGAGAGGCTAGAGACGGACGGTTCGGAGAACCGTCCCTACCGATCACACATCCAGGAATTGGACGTTGAGGGCGTTGTCCTCGATGAACTGGCGGCGGGGCGGGACCTCGTCGCCCATGAGGAGGGTGAACATCTCGTCGGCCTTGGCGGCATCGGCGATGTTCACGCGCAGGAGGCGGCGTTTCTCGGGATCCATCGTGGTCTCGTAGAGCTGCTCGGGGTTCATTTCGCCGAGGCCCTTGTAACGTTGGATGGTGAGGCCGCGACGGCCGAGCTGGCGGGCCTGGGCGACGATGTCGAGCGGGCCGGCGAGCGGGGTCTTGGATTCGTTCTTGAGGCCGACGTTTTCCGTGAGCACGTAGACGGGCTCCTCGGAGGGCGCGAAGCGGGTGATGTCGAGGCCGAGCGTGGCGAGGTTCTTGAGGAGCTTCGTCATCTCGGTGCCCTCGAAGATCTCGTGCACGCGTACCCGCCGCTGCGTGGCGGGGATCTGAGACTTCAGATTTGGGATCTCAGGTTTGAGGCCATCGGCGCCGTTGCCATTGCCGTTCTCGGGGCGACCGTCGAGGTCGGCCTCCGTGTTCATCTCGGTGAGGAACGCGGCGCGGTCGGCCTCGGTGAAGAGGAAACGGTGGCTCTCCTTGTTGCCCTCGCGGATGCGGGCAACGTAGCGCGGCAACTCGTGGGTCTCAGGGCGTTGCTGATCGAGGTATTCGATGAGCGAGGCGCCGTGGCGGGTGATGCCGGCGCCGAGTTTCTCGATCGCGGCGAGGGACTCGACGATGCGGTCGACCTGCTGCGGCTCGAAGACGTGGTGATCGGAGAGGCGGGTGAGGGTGATGTCCTCGGAGCCGAGCTCGAGGAGGATGCGGTTGAGTTGCTCGTCGTTGTCGACGTATTGCTCGCGCTTCTTGCGCTTGATTTTGTAGAGCGGCGGCTGGGCGATGTAGACGTAGCCGCGTTCGATGACCCCCTTCATCTGGCGGTAGAGGAAGGTGAGGAGGAGCGTGCGGATGTGCGAGCCGTCCACGTCCGCGTCCGTCATGATGATGATCTTGTGGTAGCGGGTCTTGTCGGCGTTGAAGGCGGAGTCGTCTTCGCCGGTGCCGATGCCCGTGCCGATCGCGGTGATGAGCGTGCGGATTTCCTCGTTCGAGAGGACCTTGTCGAGCTGGGCCTTCTCGGAGTTGATGAGCTTGCCGCGGAGCGGGAGGATGGCCTGGTAGCGGCGGTCGCGGCCCTGCTTGGCGGAGCCGCCGGCCGAGTCGCCCTCGACGATGTAGAGTTCGCAGACTGCCGGATCGCGTTCGGAGCAGTCGGCGAGCTTGCCCGGGAGGCCGCCGCCGGAGAGTGCGCCCTTGCGGATGGTTTCGCGGGCCTTGCGGGCGGCTTCGCGCGCGCGGGCGGCCATGAGCGACTTGTCGATGATGCGCTTGGCGATGCTCGGCGTCGTTTCGAAGGCGAACATGAGGCCCTCGTAGGTGGCGGAGCCGACGATCGATTCCACTTCGGGGGAGAGGAGCTTCACCTTGGTCTGCGACTCGAACTTCGGATCGCTGTGCTTGATGGCGATGACGGCGGCGAGGCCTTCGCGGACGTCGTCACCGGTGATCTGCGGGTCCTTGTCCTTGAGGAGGTTGTTGGCCTTGGCGAATTGGTTGATCGCGCGCGTGAGGGCCGAGCGGAAGCCGGAAAGGTGCGTGCCGCCGTCGGGGTTGTGGATCGTGTTCGTGTAGCAGAGGACGAGGTCGTTGTAGGAATCGTTGTATTGGAAAACGATTTCCAGGTGCACCTCGGCCGGCTTTTCGTCGATCGCGGTGTGGACCTCCTTGGCGATGCGCACCGGTTGCGGGTGCAGGGCGGTCTTGCCTTGGTTGAGCTGCTTCACGAACTCCACCACGCCGTCCTTGTAGAAATAGCGCTCAGGCTTCGGTTCGGAGGGGCGCTCGTCGGTGAAGATGATTTCGAGGCCGGAGTTGAGGAACGCGAGTTCGCGGAGGCGTTGCGAGATCTTGTCGGCCTTGAAGACGGTCGTCTCCTTGAAGATCTCGGGGTCGGGCTTGAAGGTGATGAGCGTGCCGGTGCCCTTGGCCTTGCCGATGACTTCGAGCTTCTTCGTGGTCTTGCCGCGCTCGAAGGTCATGTGGTGCACCTGGCCGCCGCGCGAGACCTCGACCTCGAACCACTCGGAGACGGCGTTCACGCACTTGGCGCCGACGCCGTGCGTGCCGCCTGAGAACTTGTAGCCGCCCTGGCCGTACTTGCCGCCGGAGTGCAGCGTCGTGAGCAC
>DATGXO010000036.1:0-3939 GCA_035298965.1 Opitutaceae bacterium
AAAACGAGAAGTTGATCCTGCGGTACAGCCTGCAAAGCCGAGGTGGCCCCGCCGCGCCGAATGCGCCGCCTCCGCCGCCGGCAGGAAACGTCGCCCGTCTCTACGGCAAGGTGCTCCCGCCGGGTTCGCGCTGAAGCGCGAAGATCCGCGCCAACAGGCTTCGCGCGTGGCTGGCGCGCATCGTCTCAGCGCCCCACGCACCCAAACAAAAACGCCAGCCCGCGAGGGGCTGGCGTTCGAAGGTGAATCCGTTCGACGGGATCAGGCGGTCGGGACCGACTGGATCGTCTTGAGGATACGACCGGCGACGAGGTACGGGTCGGCGGCCGAGTTCGGACGACGATCCTCGAGGTAGCCCTTGTAGCCGCTGTTCACGAAGCTGTGCGGGATGCGGATCGAGGAACCACGATCGGCCACGCCGTAGGTGAACTTGTCGATCGACTGCGTCTCGTGGAGACCGGTGAGGCGGAGGTGATTCTCCGGGCCGTACACGGCGATGTGCTCGTCCATGTACTTGGCGAACGCAGCCATGAGCTTCTCGAAGTAGGCCTTGCCGCCGACTTCACGCATGAACTTGGTCGAGAAGTTCGAGTGCATGCCGGAGCCGTTCCAATCGAGCGAGGAGTTGAAGGCCCCGAGGATCGGCTTGCAGCGCCACTCGACGTCAATGCCGTACGTCTCGCAGAGGCGGGAAAGGATGTAGCGGGCGACCCACATCTGGTCGGCGGCGCTCTTGGAGCCCTTGCCGAAGATCTGGAATTCCCACTGGCCCTTGGCGACCTCGGCGTTGATGCCTTCGAGATTGATGCCGGCATCCAAGCAGATGTCGATGTGCTCCTCGACGATCTGGCGGGCGATGTCGCCGACATTCGAGTAGCCCACGCCGGTGTAGTACGGCCCCTGGGGAGCCGGATAGCCACCCTCGGGGAAGCCGAGCGGACGGCCGTCCTGGTAGAGGAAGTACTCCTGCTCGAAGCCGAACCAGGTGTCCGGATCATCCGGGATGGTCGCGCGCGAATTGGAGGGGTGGGCCTCACCGGTGTGGAGGAACGTCTCGCACATCACGAGCACGCCGTTCTTGCGGGTGCTGTCCGGGAAAACGGCCACCGGCTTCAGGACGATATCCGAGCTCTTGCCCTCGGCCTGACGGGTCGAGCTGCCGTCGAAGCCCCAGTTCGGGAGCTGCTCGAGCTTCGGGAAGCTGTCGAATTCCTTGATCTGAGTCTTGCTGCGAAGGTTCGCCAGAGGCGTGTAGCCGTCGAGCCAGATGTATTCCAGTTTGTACTTGGTGGCCATTAGTTGAGGTGTGGTTGAAAGGACTCGTGCGCTCACCCCGAGCTTAGGGCCGGGGCTTCATGAAAACCCGCGGATTTCAGCACCACATATGCCAGAGGAAAGGAAAAACTCCGGTGCCGCCGCCAGCCGAGGCCCGATCCGCCAATCCGATGCTTGTCAGCCCGCCGCCCCGGGTGGAACGTTGCTCACCATGGAGCAAGTGAAGGACACCGCCCGCGCGCTCGTGCGCATCGGCTACGACGGTCGGGTGCACAAGACCTTCCGCGGCCACATGGCGCGCGAACGTTTCGAGAACGAGGTCCGCGTACTCCGCCACCTCGCCGACCGCGGCTGCACGTTCGTTCCCAAGCTCATCGAGTTCGTCCCTGAGCAGCTCAAGATCGTCACCTCCAACTGCGGCCAACGCGTCGACCACCTCGCCGCCGAGCGCATGCGCGAGATCTACGATTCGCTGCTCGAGTACGGCGTGCGCCACCAGGATGCCGTCTTGCGCAACATCACCTACGACCGCCGCGAGGGCTGTTTTTGCGTCATCGATTTCGAATTCGCGCAACTCCTCCACGCGCCCGAGCTCTCCCCTCCGCCCCCGCCACCCGATGCGCCCCGCGCCACCGGTTACTGATCTCCCCACCATGGGTCCCACCCCCGCAAGCGACACCGCCCGCGATCTCGCCGTCCATTGGTCCGGCCTCACCGACCGCGGCCGCATCCGCAAGAACAACGAGGATGCCTTCCTCGCCCTCGCCGTCGACGGCCACGGCGTGCACCACCTCGGCAAAGTCGGCGAATCCACCCTCGCCCGCTCCGATTTCATCTTCGCCGTCAGTGACGGCATGGGCGGCGCTAACGCCGGCGAGTTCGCCAGCCGCATCGCCGTCGACCGCATCACGCGGCTCATGGCCCGCAGCTTCCGCGTCTCCGCCCAAGGCATCAACTCCGGCTTCTCCGACATCCTCGGCGAGCTCTTCTCGCAGATCCACCACGACCTCCTCCGGCTCGGCTACAGCTACGAGGAATGCGCCGGCATGGGCGCCACGCTCAGTCTCGGCTGGCTCACGCCGGGCTGGCTCTACTTCGCCCACGTGGGCGACAGCCGCATCTACTACTTGCCGGCCACCGGCGGCCTCACGCAACTCACCCATGACCACACGCACGTGGGCTGGCAACGCCGCACCGGCCGCATCAACGAACGCGAGGCGCGCACCCACCCGGGCCGCAACTCCCTCCAGCAGGCCCTCGGCGCGGGTCACCAGATCATGGATCCGCACATCGGCGCCGTCTCCGTCCAGCCTGGCGACCGACTCCTTTTCTGCAGCGACGGTCTTGTCGACGGCCTCTGGGACCGCCGCATCGAGGAAGCGATCCGCCAGCCCGAGCCCGCCCGCGCCGCCGAGCCGCCCGCCAAGCGCCTCGTCGAGGAGGCAAAGGAATCCTCTCGCGACAACATCACCGCAGTCGTCGTCGAGCTCCATCCGCCCTCGCCCGCGGCCTGAGCGCGGCACTCGCCGCCCATCGGCAACGATGCCCCTCCTCTTCGTCTACGGCACGCTACAACGCGGCTGCCGCAACCACCGCCAGCTCGCGGGCGCCCGTTTTCTTGGCGAAGCGCGCGCTCTCCCCGGCTGGGCGCTCTACGATGTTGGAGGTGTTCCCGGCCTCGTCGCCGCGCCGGGCGAGGATTCCACGGTCGAAGGCGAACTCTGGGAAATCCCCACCGAGTCGCTCGTCGCCCTCGACCGCTTCGAAGGCGTGCCACACGGCCCGTACACGCGCGCGCCGATTCCGCTCACCGCCCCGGCGCCCGTCGTCGCCGAGACGTACCGCTACGAACTCGGCGTGCACGGCCGCCTGAGCCTGCCGTCGCGCTGGCGCGAGTGAGCTCCGCGGAACCGCCGTGCCGCGCGCCGGTCCCGCCGGGGAATGATCTTGCGTTCCCCGGAACCGGCAGAGGCTAATCGCACCTCTCCCGTGCCGGAACTTACACGACCGAAACTCCGACATCCCAACCGCCGGCGCTGGCTCGCGTTGTTCGCCGCCACGGCGGTTTTTCTCTACTACGTCGGCCGTTTCCACGTTCCTGGTCGCGGCTTCACCGCGCTCATCAATTTCGGCGAACACCACGCTGCGCGCTATCTCGCCGAGATCGATCCCGCCACCACCTACATCACGCCGAATTCCGACGGCTACGATTCGCAGTGGTACGCGCAACTCGCCGTGCAGCCCGATCTCGACGATCCGCGGCTGACCGAGGCGATCGACAACCTGCCCTATCGCGCGCGGCGCATTCTCTTCTGCTGGACCGCGCACGGTCTCGGCCTCGGGCAGCCGCGCTGGGTGCTGCAGGCGTTCGCGCTGCAAAACGTACTCAGCTGGCTCCTGCTCGGCGCGCTGCTGCTGCGCTGGTTGCCGCCAAACAACTGGGGCAACGTGGTCCGCTGGCTCGCCGTGATGTTCTCCTTCGGACTCGCGTTCAGCGTGCGCGGTTCGCTCGTCGATGGTCCGGGCCTGCTGCTCATCGCCGCCGGCGTCGCGTTGCTCGAAAGCGGCCGGCCGTGGCTCGCCGCGCTCGTGCTCGGCCTGAACGGCCTCGGCAAGGAGACCTGCGTGCTCGCCGGCAGCGCGCTCGCCCGCCCGCGGGAAAAC
>DATGXO010000037.1:0-14797 GCA_035298965.1 Opitutaceae bacterium
CAGCGCCGGTCCGCCGGGCGCGCCGCTCCCCTGCCCTGCGCCCGTCGCGGCAGCGACCTCGGCCGGGCTCGCCGGCGGGAGCCGCACGCCCGCGAGGTAGCGCTCGAGCACCAGCGGATGGACGTAGCATTTGCGGCACACGGCCGGCGTGTTGCGGAGGCGCTCCGCGACACGCGTGATCGCGGCGCGCAGGTTGGCCTTCGCTTCGCGTTTCGTCGCAAACGGTCCGATGTCGCGCAGCACCTCGGCGGCCAGCACGGTGCCCGCCCACGTGCGGAAATCCTTCGCGGAAAACTCCTCGCCGGCGCAAGCGCGCAGGTACGCGTTCACGTCCCCCGAATCGATCTTCTGCGGCTCGCCCGCGGCATCCATATACTGGAACAGCTCCTGGCCGGGCAACTCCTGGAGCCGGCGCACGATCGCCGCGAGCCGAGGGTCGTGCAGGTCGATCTCGTGGTCCTGGCCGCTCTTGCCGCGGAACTCGAAATGCAGCGTGCCGCGGTCGATCCGCACATGCCGGTTGCGCAGCGTCGTGAGGCCGAACGAGTGGTTCTGCTTCGCGTACTCCTCGTTGCCCACGCGCACGAGCGTCGTCTCAAGCAGCCGCACCATCGCCGCGAGCACCTTCTCCCGACCCAGCCGCGGACGCCGCAGATCGCGCGCCACGCGGCGCCGGATCCGCGGCAACGCCCGTGCAAACGCCGCCATGCGTTCGTACTTCGCGCCGTCCCGCACCGCCGTCCAATCCGGATGGTAGCGGTACTGCTTCCGCCCGCGCGCGTCGCGGCCCGTCGCCTGGATGTGGCCGTCGGCCCGCGGGCAGATCCAGACGTGCGTCCATGCCGGCGGAATCGCCAGCCGGCGGATACGGGCGAGCGTGGCAGCCTCGCGCACGGGCTTCCCGGCGGGATCGCGATAACGCGGCCGGCGCTCCGGGCCTACGCGCTCGATGCCGGGCGCGAGATCCGACACGTAGCGCAATCCCGCCTCGCGCGCGGCGACGAGCGCGGCGGGAGCCGGCGGGGGCGCAGCGGAGCCGTTTACGCCACGCGGAGGCGCGTCGTGTCGACGGACCGGACGCTGTGGACGGAAAGCGTGGCGGCGCGGCGAGTGCCGCTCGGTTTTCGTCGTGGGGGAAGAGGCAGGCACGCGCCGGCAGAGTAACGCGGCCACGCGACACGGCCCATCGGGCGATTTCGGTTTCCGGCTTTCGGAAAAGTCCGCGCGCCGCTCAAGACGGGACGCCTGCGCCGCCCGCCGCATCCGGCCGCGTGCTCCGCTCCAGCGCGGCCAAGTACGCCAACGCCTCGTCGCGGATTGTCCCGCACATCTCCGCGCAGGGCCGCAGCGAAGCACAAACCAGCGGTCGCCGCGGATCGCCGAAGATCCGGCAGCGCATCGCCTCGTCGAGGTGCGGACACACCGCGCCGGCCGGTTTGCCGTGCGGTGCACCGGGCAGCGGCGACGAGATCGAAGGCGCGATGCAGCACGCGCCACAACCGGGACGGCATTCCATGTGCCGACATTCCCGCTCGCTCCTCGTGCGGCAAGCTTCCCCTTAGCTTCCGCCAAAAACAAAACCGCCGGCACCGCAGCGCCGACGGTTTCGCCGAGGAGAGCTATTTCTCCGCGCTCAGCCGAAGAGCTCGCCGGGCCGGAAGAACCGCGCGATCTCGGCCTGGGCCGAAGCTTCGCTGTCCGAGGCGTGGGCGATGTTGATCGTGTTGTCCGTGCCGAAGTCGCCACGGATCGTGCCCTTCGGCGCCTTGCGGGCATCGGTCGGCCCGAGCAATTCGCGGACCTTCGTGATGACCTCGTCGCCGGCCAACACGAACACGAGCACCGGAGCGGAACGCATGAATGCCTCGAGTCGCGGGAAGAACGGCTGGTCGATGACGTGCGCGTAGTGCTCGCGGAGAAGTTCGGGAGTGAGCTGCATCAGTTTGCAGCCCAGCAGGGAAAATCCGGCCGCCTCGAAGCGTCCGATGACCGCCCCGACATGCTTCTGCGTCATGCAGTCGGGTTTCAGGATGATAAGGGTCTTTTGCATAAAACCCGGCCGACAGTGGGGAACAACCGGCCAAGAAAAAGCCTAGATTTTGGGCCCCCCGAGTAAACCCAGCCATGAGAACCCCGGAGTAGCCCAAAACCTAGGAAAGTGTGATCGCCTCCCGGACTCTCTCGCCGGCCAGTCCGGGATCAACGTGTGGGAGGGTAACACATGGTCGCGCCAGGCTGTATCCGCATCTCCGCCTACACTGTCCGCTGGAAAACCCCAGCCCAACTCAGGTGTTCACCCCAACCGCCCCAGTGCCGCCCCGATGGTTGGGTCGGCGAAAACCTGCCCACCCCGCAACAGGACCGCAGGCCGCACCCGCTGCCCCGCCAGCAACAGCTCGCGGCCCATCTCACCGAATACTGCGCGCACCACCCACGCCGGCAACGGCAGCACCGCCGGCCGCCGCAGCGCCCGGCCCAGCGCCGCGACGAACTCGGCATTGCGCACCGGCTCCGGCGCGACGGCGTTCACCGCGCCCGCGAGCGAGGAATCGGTCAAGCACTCGTCCACGACTGCGGCGAGATCGCGGAGACTGATCCAGCTCAGCCACGCGTGCCCGCCGCCGATCGGTCCGCCGAGCCCGGCGCGGAACACCGGCAGCAGTCGCGCCAGCATGCCGCCGCTCCGATCGAGCACGGCGCCGAGCCGCAGTCGCACGATGCGCACGCCCGCCGCCTCCGCGGGTCGCGTGGCCGCCTCCCAGTCCTCGCAAACGGAGGCCAGAAAACCGGTACCGGGCGGCGCGCTCTCATCGAGCCACCGGTCGCCGCCATCGCCGTAGAAACCGACAGCCGAGGCGTTGATCCACACGCGCGGCCGCCAGTCGCCCGCCGCGAGCGTGCCGGCCAACAGGCGGGTCGTCGCGACGCGGCTGTCGCGAATCCGATGTTGGCGCACAGCAGTCCAGCGACCGCCGGCGATGTTCTCGCCCGCGAGGTTCACGAGCGCGTCGCAACCGCGCAGCTTCGCGAGATCGATCCGGCCGCTCTCCGGCGCCCACTCGGCCTCGCCCTCGCCGCGTGCCGGCCGGCGCACGAGTTGGACGACTTCGAAGCCGGCCGCCGCCCAGCGCCGGCGCAACGCGCTGCCGACGAAGCCCGAGCCTCCGGCGAGAGCGATCCGCATCAAACCCGTCCTCCGGTCTCGCGCGCGACCGCGCCGTCGCGTTGACTGCGTCGCCACTCGGCCAATGCGGCAAGCGCCCGCTCGCGGCCCTGCCGGGGCTCGATCAGCGGTTGCGGATAACTTTCGCCGAGCCGCACGCCCGCCGCCGCGAGCACCGCCGGCTCGGCCTCCCACGGCCGATGGATCACGTCCGCCGGAAGCCGCGCGAGCTCAGGCACCCAGCGCCGCACGTATTCGCCGCCGGCGTCGAACTTCTCGCCCTGCAGCACGGGATTGAAGACGCGGAAGTATGGCGCGGCATCCGCTCCGCAGCCGGCGCTCCATTGCCAGCCGAGCGTGTTGTTCGCCAAGTCGGCATCGACGAGCGTGTCGTGAAACCACGCCGCGCCCGCGTGCCACGGTTGCAGGAGATGTTTCACGAAAACAGAGGCGACGATCATCCGCACGCGGTTGTGCATCCAACCGGTCCGCCACAGTTGCCGCAGGCCGGCATCGACGATCGGGTAACCCGTTTCCCCACGCTGCCAGGCGCGCTGCACTGCGGCGTCGGGCAGCCAAGGAAACGAGGCATACGCCTCGCGCAGCGGCCGTTCCGCCGTGTGCGGGAAATGCCAGAGCAGATGGTGCGCGAACTCCCGCCAACCTAGCTCGTCGAGAAACATCTGCGCACCGCGGCTGCGCGGCACCACACCCGACTCGCTAGGCGCCGCCTCCACCGCCGCGCGCACCTGCCGCGGCGAAAGCTCGCCGAAATGCAGCGCCGCCGAGAGCCGCGAGGTGCCGTCGCACGCCGGCTTGTCGCGCTGCTCGGCATAGGCGTCGAGTCCATCGCGAACGAACTCCTGCAGCCGCCGCCGCGCCGCCTCCTCGCCGGGTTCGCCGTACTCGCCGAAACCCGCGGCCCACGGGAGACCCGACCGGAGAATCCAGCTCTCCAGCACGTCGCTGAGCGGCCCACGCCGCAGTGCCGGAAACGCCGCCGGCGCCCGCTCGCCTTCCGGCCGCTGCCAGTCGAGCGCGCGACAATGCCGCCAGAACGGCGAGAACACCTGGAACGGCCCGCCGCCCCGCGTGCGCACCGCGTCGGGGTCGAAGAGCAGCCCGCTCGCACCGACCGTCACCTCAAGGCCCGCCGCACGGAATTCGGCCGCGAGCGCGTCATCGCGCCGCCGGAGCGCCGGTTCGTGCAATGCGTTCCAAGCGATCGCACGAGCGCCGGTCTCGGCGAGCAGCGCCCGCAGTTGTTCGCCGCTGTCGCCGCGGCGCAACACGAGCCGCGAACCGCGCTCGGCCAACGACTCCGCGAGCGCAGCGAGCGAGCCGTGCAACCACCAACGAGACGCCCCGCCGAGGCCGTGGGGTCGCTCCGCCGCTTCGTCGAGCACGAAGACCGGCACGATCGGTCCGCCGCGGGCGATCGCGGCCTGGAGCGCGCCGTTGTCACGCAGCCGCAGATCGCGCCGGAACCACACGAGCGTTGCGCCTTCAGGCATGCTGGCAGCGAAAGCGCGCGTCCAAGGCTGTCAACGGCCGCGCGGCTTACGCACGATTCCCGCAACGTGCCACTTGCACCGCTGGCACGGGGCGTGCAGCTTGTGGCCCCTTTTGAACAACCGGCGCGTCGGCCGCCACGCGGTTCGACTCGAAACATCGAATGCAACACGGCTTTTCCCAGCACCTCAGCCAGCGTCAGACCCAACAGCTCGTCCTCGCGCCGCAGCTGCGCCAGTCGCTGAAAATCCTCCAGGTCGCCGCGCTCGACCTGCGGGCGACGATCGCCGAAGAGTTGCAGAACAATCCGGTGCTCGAGGAGCTGCCGATGGAGGGCGTGTCGCTCGAGAAGAACCAAGCCGAGGCAGACACCAGCGACACGGGAGACCAGCGCGAGGAGCTGACGTTCGACCGTGAGTTCGAGGTGCTCGCCAAGATGGGCGAGGATTTTGCGGACTCGTTCGTACAGCACGGCGACAACGAGGCGTTCACCTCGGAGGACGCCGAGCGCCGCCAGCATTTCTTCGACTCGCTCGTGGGCGAGCCGTCGTTGCAGGAGCATCTCATGGAGCAGGCGGAGCTCGCCGACTGCGCGCCCGAGGTGCGCGAGGCGATCCGCTACCTCGTCGGCAGTCTCGACGACCGCGGTTTCCTCACCGCCACCGTGTCCGACATCGCGCTCATGTCGAAGCTGCCGCTCGAGACCGTGCAGGACGCGAAGAAGCTCCTCAACAGCTTCGACCCAGTCGGCATCGGCGCGGTGGATCTGCCGGAGTGCCTCACAATTCAGCTGCAGGCGAAAGGCCGCGGCGGCTCGATCGCCGCACGCATCGTGCGCGACCATTTTCCCCTGCTCACCCGCCGCCGCATGCCCGACATCGCGCGCAAGATGGGCATTCCGATCGAGGAGATCCAGACCGCCATCGGCGAGATCGGCCTGCTCGATCCCGCTCCGGGCCGCCGCTTCGCCGAGGACCACAACCGCGTCGTCGTGCCGGATGTCACCGTCGAGAAAGTCGGCGACGAGTGGACGATCATCCTCAACGACGACTACATCCCGCGCGTCCGCCTGAGTCGCGAGTACAAGGACATCATCGCGAAGGGAAAACTCTCCGACCAGGACCGCGCCTACCTGCGCGAGAAGATGCGCGCCGGGAAGTTTCTCATCAATTCGATCGAGCAACGGCAGCGCACGATCGAGCGCATCACGCGCGAGATCCTGAAGGTGCAGCTCCCGTTCTTCGAGGAGGGACTCTCGAAACTGAAGCCGCTCACGATGACACAGATCGCCGATGCCGTGGGCGTGCACGAGACGACCGTCAGCCGCGCCATCGCGAACAAGTTCATCCGCACGCCGCACGGCGTGTTCCCGATGAAGTTCTTCTTCACCTCCGGCTACGAGGCGCAGGATGGCGCCTCGATCTCGAACACGAGCGTGAAGGACATGATCAAGGCGCTCATCGAGGATGAAGACGTCGCGAAGCCGCGCAGCGACCAGGAGCTCGTCGGCATGCTCACCGGCCGCGGGATCCCGATCGCCCGCCGCACCGTCGCGAAGTACCGCGACGAGCTCGGCATCCTCCCGAGCAACCTCCGCCGGCGCTACGACTGAGCGGCGGCGGCGGACGAGCGGCGAGGCGTACGCGGCCGGATCCGCGCCATGTCCGCAGCGGCTCGCGCAGCCGCCCCACGTGAGAGTCGCCACCGAGATTCTCCCTCGGGGAAACAAAGGAGAATTCCCGTTTCTGGCCGTTACGGCTGAAGCGGATCGCGAAGCGGCCGAAACCCCACACCCGTACACTCTGTGCTTCGCCGGCAAACGACTCGTTCCTGGTGAGGCCGAGAAGCCAGCAGCGCCGCCCCCACTCGACGCTCGAAAGCGACACCAAGTGTTCCGGGTGGGCGAACACCCCAGTTACCGGTTTTTGACGACCCAGCCTCGCACCCCCTCGGCCTCATTTCGGGCCGGGAGACTGCAGCGGTAAAACAACGGTACGAAAGCGGGGACAGATGCGATTCTCGTCCCTCAGTTTCCTGGTCCTGACCGCGCTCGGCAGCGCTTTGCTGCCCGCCGGACTTGCCGCCGAAACCGAGGCCGAGAAGGAACTCGCCGCCCTCCGGGCCGAAAACGCCGCGCTGCGCGCCACGCTCGCCACGCGGGACGACACGATCCGCGAGTTGGAGACACGCACCGCCGCTCTCCAGACCGATATCGCCGCCGTGCAACAAACCGTCGCCCTCGCCAGCAGCGACGGCTTCGGCGGCCAAGGCGGCATCGCCCCCACTTCCGCGCTCGACTGGGCCAGCGCCATGAAGGTCGCCACCGCCGCGCGTTATCTCGTGAAGGGATCGAGCCTCCTCACCGTGATGCCCACAGGCAGCATGAAGCCGGTCTTCGATGAGCGCGCCATCCTCCTCACCGAGGCCGCCAGCTACGACGACCTGAAGATCGGCGACATCGTCACCTACAAGCACCCGCGCTACGGCATGCCGGTCGTGCACCGCATCCTCGAAAAACGCGGCGACAAATTCTGGGCCAAGGGCGACAACAACGGCCGCATGGACGAGGTGTACATCACCCGGAAGAACTACCAGGGCCGCGTCTTCGGCATCATCTACGCCCGCGAACCTTCGGCGCAGGCGCAACGTTTCAGCCCCACTCTCGCCCGCCGCTGAATCTGCCACCTGCGACTCGGGCTGCGGGTGCGCACCAGCGCTCCGCGGACGCAGCGGTCGATACGGGGAAGAGAATGGAGTTCCATCTCGCTTCCGGGGCTCCTTTGGCGCTGGACAACCGGCTCCCGTCAGGAGCCGAGATATCGCGTGGGCGGTAGTCCCGGCGCCTTTGAATCGGCGTCTTGGCGTGAGCTAAAGTCAGACGCTGGACAGCCGATAGTTGCGCCGGTCTGTCGCAGAAATTCCGTACCGCTCGAATCGCGCAAAGCCTACGAGTGTCACCACCAGCATCGGCACGAACCTCTCTCCAGCGCCCATGGATAATGGGCAGACCATCCGAAGAACGCTCATCGTCAGCCAACCAAACTATGAAAACCGCGTGGAAATCCCTGATTCTGGCGCTCATCGCCGGAGCCGTTCTGACCAGCCAAGCCCAAGAGCTGAAGGGCAAGAAGGTCTATCACATCGCCTCCTACCATGCGGAGTTCGTATGGACCAATACCCTCGTGAAAGCCCTGAACGGCGTGCTCGAGCCGACCGGCGCGGAAGTACGAACCGTGTATATGGACACCTACCGGCAGAAGAGCCCCGAGCACCTCGCGCAGGTGTCCGCCGAATGCAAGGCCGCCATCGAGCAGTGGAAACCCGACGTGGTGATCGTCTCCGACGACGCCGCCATGAAGGGTCTTTACGCCCCCTTTTTCAAAGACTCGGACGTGCCTTTCGTTTTCTGCGGCGTGAACTGGGATGCGTCCATCTACGGCGTTCCCAGCAAAAACATCACCGGCATGCTCGAAGTCTGCCCGATCACCGACCTCTTGGCCGAGATGAACAAGCTCAAGCCCGGCAAAACCATCGGCTATCTCGGCTCCGACACTCTCACTTCGCGAAAGGACGCCGAAAACTGCGCCAAAATTCTCGGCGTCAATATGGAGTCGGTCTTCGCGAAAGACTTTGCCACTTGGAAACAGGGCTTCCTCGACCTGCAGACCAAAGCCGACCTCGTCGTGATCGGCCTCAACCTCGGCATCAGCGATTGGGACGAAGCCGCGGGACGCCAGTTCGTAGAAGAGAACACGCAGGTCATTACCGGTGCATTCTATGACTTTGTCGAAAACTTGGCGTTGATCTCCTACAACAAGCTCGCCGCCGAACAAGGCGAGTGGTCCGGCAACACCGCCGTCAAGATCATGCAAGGCACTCCGGCGGGTTCCATTCCGGTCGCCGCCAATCAGAAGGGCGAGCTGGTCATCAACGCCCGTATCGCGAAGAAAGTCGGCGTGACGCCCTCCTTCGAGATGCTGCAAAACGCCCGCGTGATCGAATAGAGGAGTCCTGCGAATCACCGCCGGCAGTTGTCCTGACTCGAGCCGGGTTAAGCCGGTGGATTCGCACGAGCCCGCTTCTGGCCCATCGACACACCTGTTTCTGTTCTGCGGCGCGCCCGCACTTCCCTGATCCATGAAATGGACGCTTAAAGCGAGATTGTTGGTGCCCACCGTGGCCGTCGTGGCCGGAGCCTTGGCATTGGTCAGCGCGGCCAGCTACTGGCAGTCCCGCAACGCCACCGTGGCGAACATCGACCACGAGATGGTGCAGATCTGCAGCACGACCGCCATCCACCTCGACGACTGGTTCGCCAACCAACAACTCAACCTCGCCGGCTGGGCCGGATTGAAGACGCTCCAGACCGCGCTGCAGAGTACCTTCGTCGGGCAGTCCGCACGCGGCTCGGCCAATGGCGAGTTGGCAACCATCACCCGACGTTACGGCTACTTCGAGCAGATCCACCTCATCGACAGCAGCGGTCTCGTGATCGCCTCTTCCGATGCCAACCAGATCAACCAGCTCAAGCTCGCCGATCTGGACTGTTTCCAGTCCGCCCTCCAAGGCCGCCCCACGTTCTCCGAGGTGATCGCCAGCAAGACCAGCGGCAAACCCGTCATCGTCGTCGCGGTGCCCGTTCTCGGAGGCGACAAGGTCGCCGGCGTCCTGGCCGGCTTCATCAATTTCGAGCACTACGCAGACCGGTTCATCACCCCGATCAAGGTACAGTCTTCCGGTTACGTCTTCCTCTTCGACAAACGCGGCCGGATTCTCGCGCATCCCGGCAAAGAGAACGTCCTGAAACTCAACCTGAATCAGCTCGACTGGGGTCATCGGCTGCTCGACAAGCCGTCCGGTCACGTAGACTACACCTACGACGGCGTGGGGAAACTCGCCGTTTTCAGCCCCTGCAAACAGCTCGGGATATCGGTCTGTACCACGCTGCCGCATTCCGAACTCACCGCGCCTTCGCGCCGCGCGGCCGTGATCAATCTCGCCATCGTCGGCGCCACCCTGCTCGCCACCATCGGCGTCATCCTGCTCGTGGTGCGCTCCGTCTCACATTTCCTGACCCGCGGAATCAGCACGCTGGACGCAACCTCCGAAACAGTTGCCACCGCCGCCTCGCACATCACCGCCTCCAGTCAGACGCTCGCCCACGGCGCCAGCAAACAGGCGGCTTCGCTGGAGGAAACCACCGCCTCGCTCGAGGAGATGTCGAGCATCACCAAGAACAACTCGACCCACGCCAACGACGCCAATCGACTCGCCAAACAGGCACGCGACGCCGCCGAACGCGGCACCAGCGACATGAAAAACATGGCGAACGCCATGCAGGCCATCAAAGCCTCCAGCAACGAAGTCGCCAAAATCATCAAGACCATCGACGAGATCGCCTTCCAGACCAACATCCTCGCACTCAACGCCGCTGTCGAAGCCGCGCGCGCCGGCGAGGCCGGAGCCGGATTCGCCGTCGTCGCCGACGAAGTGCGCACCCTCGCCCAACGCAGCGCCCAAGCTGCCCGCGATACGGCCACGAAGATCCAGGACGCCCTCGGCAAAACCGCCCAAGGCGTGGATTTGAGCGAACAGGTGGCCCTCGTCCTCGAAGAAATCGTGACCAAAGTGCGTCAGGTGGACGAGTTGGTGGCGGAAGTCGCCGGCGCGTCCGGCGAGCAGAGCCGGGGCATCCAGCAGTTGAACTGCGCCATGAACGAGATGGACAAGGTCACCCAGAGCAATGCCGCGAGCGCGGAGGAAAGCGCCAGCTCGGCGGAGTCGCTCAATGCGCAGGCCGAGCTGCTGAAAGCCTCCGTCGTGGATCTGTCGGTCTTGATCGGTTCCCACCATGTCATCGGTGCTCAATCACGACAGGCAACGGGACGATCCGAAGGCCGCCCCGAACGCGCCACCGCGATTCAAGGTTATCGCGCCACGTCCCCCGCGGAAACCGAATCGAAGACGGCAGGCGTCGCCCGCTGACGATACACCGGAGGACTCCGAGCCAGTCAGCCCAAGTTCCGCCGGGATTCGTCGACGTTTTCCTGATTCGCCTCGGCCACGAGGCCGCGGCGATCGGCCCCAAAGGCCGCTCACGGACCGCAGTCGACGATGAAGAATCGCTGCGCGGTCCCGTGCGCGCCGATCGGCACCTGCACGGGCTTGCCGCAACGCGGGCAGCGCCCCACGTACGCCGTGCCCTCACGGTTTCTGTAGAGCCGCCCATAGACCCGACACGCCGCGAAGTTCACGCCCAGAAAAGCGCGCGGTTGGTTCAGCGGAATCTCCGGTGGCGAGTGCATGGCGTTTTGCATTCTCCATCGGCGTCCCGCGGCGGAACCTGAATCGCCGTCGCTCGCGGGCCGCGTTCCCCGTTGCCACCGGCGAAGTCCGGGCAACTTGGAAAAACCTGCCCCACTCTAGGCAGTTTCCGCCGGAAAATCGGGAAAACGTCGCCGTTCCCAACGACCGACTTTCCACAACGCGTTGCCTATACGCGTGTTCTGAGTTTGGCATCGGCCCTGCAATAAAGCGGGCCTCATGGCCACCGCAGCGCCCAGCATCGAATCCACCGCCGAGGTCGAACGCCTTTGGCGCGAAATCGCCGTCCATCTGCGCGAAGCCTGCATCCTCCGCCGCCAGGGCCGCCACCAGGCCGCCGCCACAATCCTTGAGCGCGAGTTGCCGCCGCTGGTCCGCGACTGGGCCGCCGAATCCGCCCTGCCGTCCGAGTCGGCGAAGGCGCGCCTGAATCAGCTCTTCAATGACGAACAGGCCCGCGTCGAAAGCCACTGGATCATCGCGCGTTTCCTCGCACAGGAGCACACCGATTCCGCCACGCGCCACCTCGCCGCGTTTCCCGTCGCCACCGCCGCGCTGGCGGGCGACGTGACCACCTTTTTCACCCCCGCCGCCCACAACGTCGCGATGCTCTTCCCCGCCATCCCGCCGCGCCGCATCCCGATCGGCGATGTCGTCGACATGATCGACTCGGCCCGCGACCTCGACCGCGTAGCCGCCGGCCGCCCCTGCCTCTCGTAAGGTCCTGTCTCCAACCAAACCAAGTCCCATGAAGTCATCCAACAACGCTGTCCTCGAAGATACCCCGGTTCAGACCACCACTGAAACCCTGCTCGTCGGCCTCGACCTCGGCACCAACACCTCCGCCCTCCTCGCCAGCTCCGCGAAATCGTCCGACATCCACGTGCGGGAAGTCATCCCAAGCGTTGTCGGCTACGCGAAGGACGGCATCCTCGACGGCGTTCTCCCCGGCAACGCCAACGTCCTCTTCGGCCACGAAGCCCTGAAGCGGAAGCTCTATCTCAACCTCGTCCGCCCCCTCAAAGGCGGCACCATCGCCGACCTCGACAGCGCCCGCCATTTCGCGCGCCACCTGCGCTCGCGCCTCAGCCTCTCGCCCAACGCCGAGCTGCGCGCCGTGATCGGCGTGCCCGCCAAGGCCGACCCCTCCGCCCGCGAGGCGCTCCGCCAGGCATTCACCGGCGTGTTCGACAAAGTCCTCTTCATCCCCGAGCCCTTCCTCGCCGCCCTCGGCATGCGCGACGAATCCCGTCTCGGCCAGCCCGACTACGCCGACCCGGTCCGCAACTCCCTCTTCATCGACATCGGCGGCGGCTCGACCGACCTGTGCTTGATGCGCGGTTACTACCCGCAGGCCGAGGACCAGATCAGCACCACCTTCGCCGGCGATGCCATCGACCAGATGGTCCACAACGCCATCCTCCAGACCTATCCCGACTGCCAGATCTCCCTCCACAAGGTTTGCGAGATCAAGGAACGCCACTCCTTCGTGATGAGCCCCGAGACGCAGGTCGTTGTCGACCTCGTCGTCGCCGGCCGCACCCGCCAGTTCGACATCACCGAGCAGCTCGCCGCCGGTTGCGAAGCGCTCCTCAAGCACATCCTCGACCTCTCCCGCACGCTCATCGCGCGCGCCGATCCCGACGCCGTTCCCGAGCTCCTCCAGAACATTGTGCTCACCGGCGGCGGCAGCCTCGTGCGTGGCCTCGGTGTCGCCCTCCAGACCCAGCTCATCGAGGACGGCTACGAGAACCCGAAGGTCTCGGTGATCGGCCCGAACTACAAGGAGCAGGTCGCCCGCGGCGCCCTCAAGGCCGCCCGCCAGGCCAAGGACCGCCAGTGGCAGACGATCCTGCGCTGAAACGTTTCCCTCACTACCCCCACCCGGCGACGGGCCAACACCTGTCGCCGGCGCCCACTTTTCCGCTCCCGACATCTCGTTCCCGGGTCCCGCCACCTGAAACCCCGGAACGCGAAGCCCGAAACCGCTCGCGGAGCGAGCTCACTCTATCAGCCGGTTTGGTTGATACACAGGGGACTGAGCCCCCGGCCGACAGCGGCCGGGGGCTTCTCCCGCGACGGAAACGCCGCTTGACGAATCCAAACAAACGCTACCGTGCCATGATGCAAACCCCGACCCTCCCCGCCAACGCGGCCACCTATACCGGGGCCCTGGCGGAATTCCTCGCCCATTTCGACACCACACCCGTCGAGCGCGTCGCGGAGCGCATCCTCAAGCTCTGGTCCGAGGACCGGCAGCTCTTCCTTTGCGGCAATGGCGGCAGCGCCGCCAACGCCCTCCATCTCGCCAACGACTTTCTCTACGGCATCGCACCGGGTCGGCGCGCCCTGCGCGTCGAGTGCCTCTGCGCCAACCCCGCCGTCCTCACCTGCCTCGCCAACGACACCGGCTACGACAACGTCTTCGCGCTCCAGCTGCGTACCAAGGCCGTCGCCGGCGACGGCCTGATCGTGTTCTCCGGCAGCGGCAACTCCGGCAACATCCTCCACGCCATCCGCGAAGCGCATCAGATGGGCCTGTGGACGTGCGGCATCCTCGGTTTCGACGGCGGCGCCGCCCTTCATCTCGTCGACGACGCGATCCATTTTCCGCTCGAAGACATGGAGATGTCCGAGGACCTCCAGATGGTCGTCGGCCACAGCATCAAACGTTTCCTCATCGAACATGCACCAAAACGTCTCGCAGAAGCGGGCGTTCCCCATGCCGGTTGAATTCCAGAGCTGCCTCGTCCTCGGCGCCAATTCCTTCACGGGCGCGCACTTTATCGACCACCTGCTGCGCCACACGGCGCTGCGCGTAGTCGGCGTTTCCCGTTCCACCCAGTATCTGCCGGAGTTCCTGCCGTACCAGTACCTCAAGGATGTGCCGGAACGGTTCTCGTTCCATCAGCTAGACGTCAACACCGACCTCGACGAGATCCTCGCGCTCGCCGACCGCCACTCCACCGAGCTTGTGGTCAACTACTCCGCGCAAGGCGAGGTCCGCAACAGCTGGAACTGGCCCGATCAGTGGTACACGACCAACTGCCTATCCGTTGTCCGGCTGACCGAAGCCCTCCGCACCCGTCCCTATCTTCGCCGTTACGTCGCAGCGTCGACCCCGGAAGTCTACGGTTCGACCGGCCTCGCCACACGCGAGAATGAGACCTACCGGCCGAGCACGCCCTACGGCGCATCAAAACTTGCGGGCGATCTCCATCTTCTCACCTACGCGAAACGCTATGGGTTTCCCGTCGTCCTCACCCGCGCAGCCAATCTCTACGGCATCCACCAGCAACTCTACCGCATCATCCCGCGGGCGATCATCTACCTGAAACTGGGCCGGAAGATCACGCTGCATGGAGGTGGCCTCACCGAGCGCGCTTTCATCCACGCCCGCGACGTCGCGGATGCCACTTGGCGCGCCGCCACACTTGGCCGCACCGGCGAAGTCTACCACGTCGCCCCGAAGGACGAGCTTCGTTCCATCGCCAGTGTTGTCCGGCTCGTATGCGAACTGATGGGCCACCGTTTCGAGGACTCGGTCGAGACAACCGGCGAGAACTTCGGGCAGGATGCCCGTTTCAGCCTCGATGCCACAAAAGCCCGTACCGAGCTCGGCTGGAATCCACGCGAGGAATTCGCCCCTGCTGTCGCCGAGATGGTCCGCTGGATCGAGGACAACTGGACCGTCATCGCCGCGCAACCCCACGAATACGTCCACATTGCCTCCTGAGCGCCCATGCTCCTGAACCCGACAGACTCGCGCGACCCCGCCCTCATTCGGGCGCCGTTCTG
>DATGXO010000038.1:0-13206 GCA_035298965.1 Opitutaceae bacterium
GTGGCGCTGTTTGCCCTCCGCGTGGCCGACGCGGAGCAACGCGGACGCGCGGCGGAGGTTTTCGCGACAACGCTGCGCGGCGATCCGGCATTCGCCGAGGTGCGGCCGATGGGCGACACCGGTCCGCGCGACGCGTTGGGAAAACAACTTTTCGCGCAACGGCTCGAGTTGCTGTTGCCCGGTTGGCTCGCGCGGCAACGCCGCGCTTACGCGGCGGCGGGCGCGAGCGAGCCGTGGCCGGAGTGGCTCGCCGAGCGTGCGGCGGCGGAGCTGGAGACGTTTCTCGCGAAGCCGGAGGCGGTGGCGTTTCAGGATCTCGTGCCGGCCGATCCATTACTTCTGTTGCCCGGGCTCGCCACGGAGCTGGCGGGTTTCGCGGAGCCGAAGAGCACAGTGGGCGAGTGCGCCTTGATCTGGGCCCGGGCGGGCGCTGCGCCGTTGAGCGAGGCCGGTCAGGAGCCGGTGATCGCAGCGGTCGAGCATGCGTTGACGGCTGCGCGCGCGGTCGCTCCGGACGTGCAGTTGCAGTGGGCGGCGATCGGCCGTTTCGCGGCGGAGAACCGTCGGCGGATCCAGGGGGAGATGTCGTCGCTCAATCTGATTTCGCTCGCGGCGGTGCTCGGTGTGGCGGTGCTCTGTCTGCGGCGCGTGTGGCAGGCGCTGCACCTCGCGCCGGTGGTGCTCGGGGCGCTGCTCGGCGCGTGGGTGGGCGTGACGCTGGCGTTCGAACGTGTGCACGTGCTCGTGTTCGTCGTCGGCTCGCTGCTCGGCGGCGTGGCGATCGACTACGGTTTCTACCTCTACATCCAACCGGCGGCGCGCGCGGGCGAACTCTACCGCGAGAAGGTGCGACGCCTGATCAAGCCGCTGCTCGCCAGCGCGCTCACGACGGTGCTCGGTTTCTCGCTGCTGCTGTGTTCGGAGCTGCCGCTGATCCGGCAGCTCGGCGTGTTCGTGAGCTGCGGGTTGATCGCGGCGCTCGCGACGGCGCTGTTGTGGTTCGCGCAACTCGCGCGGCCGTACACCGACACGCGCGCCTTCGCGAGTGCGCGGCTGCACGGCGATCATCCCGGCTGGCGGCTCGGCGCGCGGGCGCTGCTGCTCGCGGGCGCGGCGGTGGCCTTGCTCGGACCGTGGCGGCTGCACTGGCGCGACGATATCCGCGAACTGGAGTCGATGCCGGCGTCGATGCGCGCGGAGGCGCAGGAGGTGCGGGCGCTCTTCGGCGAGACGCCGGGGCGTACCGTGTACCTCACGCGCGGCGAATCGCCGGCGGCGGCGCGCGAGGCGCAGAGCCGTTTTCTCGACTGGCATGCCCGGCAGTTCGCGGGCGCGGCGGTGGCGTCGCTCGGGCTGGCGGTGCCGACGCCGGACGAGTGGCGCGCGGCCGCGGCGGCGCGAAACGAGTTGGCGGAGTTCGAGCCGGCGCTGCGTGCGGCGTTCGAGCGGCACGGTTTTGAAGCAGGCGAGTTCGCTCCGTTCTTCTCGCTGTGGAACGAGTGGCGCGCGATGCCGGCCGGCGAACTCGATGCGGCGGTGCGGCGGTTGGCGGCGGCGTTGCAGGGGCCGCTGGCGCTCTCGCTCGCGGTGGAGCCGGGCGCGAGCTGGTTCGTGGGCGTGGCCGAGCATTCGCCGGGCGTGGAGCCGCCGGCCGACACGGCGACGCTCGGGCTCGACCAATTGCAGTCGTTCAACCGGTTGTTCGGCCGCTACCGGGTGTCGGCGCTGTGGTTGAGCGCGATCGGGCTTGGGCTCGTCGGGCTGAGCGTGTTCGCGCTCTACGGGCTGCGGCGCGGGGTGGTCATCTTCGCGCTGCCGGCGGGCTCGTGTTTGTTCGCCTTCGGCGCGTTGGGCCTCGCGGGCCAGACGATGAATCTTTTCCACCTGCTCGGGGCGTTTCTCGGCGTCTGCCTGAGTCACAACTACGCGATCTTCACCGCGGAGAACGCCGCGCGTGGGGATGCGCCGCCGCCCTCGATCCGACTTTCGGCGCTCACGACGGCGGCGTCGTTCGGCGTGCTCGCGTTCAGCTCGATCCCGGTGGTCGCGGCGCTCGGCACGATGGTGGCGTTGATCGTGATGGCCGCGCTGGCGGGGGTGGAACTTGGCCCGCTGGCGCGACGGTCCGAGGTTCGGACTTGAGCCGCTGCGGGATTCCGCCCACCAAAACGGCCCCATGTCGTCCGTCCCCACCGAGCCGCCCGCCCGCGTGCTGCTCGTCAACCTGAACAGCTACGATCAGCCGTACCCGGTTTATCCGCTCGGCCTGTCGTACATCGACGGCGCGCTGCGCGCTGCGGGGCACGAGACGGTGTTGTGGGATGCGCGGATGGCGGCGGAGTCGCTCGAGGACTGCCTCGCGCGCGTGCGGCCGGAGTTCGTGGGGCTGTCGATGCGCAACATCGACAACGTGCAGTGCCACAACCCGAAGTCGTTCATCCACGATCTGGTCGGCTTCTGCCGGCGCGTGCGCGCGGCGACGGCGGCGCCGATCGTGCTGGGCGGGAGCGGCTTCTCGGTGTTTCCGCGGGAAATCTTCAAGCTCGGCGGAATCGAATACGGCATCCACGGCGCGGGCGAGCGGACGTTTGTGCGGCTGATCGCAGCGCTGCGCGCCGGCAGCGATGAAGCGGAGCTGGGCGCGATCCCAGGGCTGGTGTTTCGCCGAAGCGACGGGGCGATCCGCGCGGTGCCGTGCCGCGCGGAGGATGCGGAATTCTCGACCTCGCCGCACCACGATCCCGCGCTGATGCGCGCGTATCTCGCGCAGGGCTCGCTGCCGGGCGTGCAGACCCAGCGTGGCTGCCCGCTGCGCTGCTGCTACTGCACGTACCCGCTGATCGAGGGGAAACGCAGCCGTTTCCTCGGCGGCGAGGCGGTCGTCGCCGAAATGCGGCGACTGAAGGAGCTCGGTGTGAAGTTTGTCTTTTTCGTCGACTCGGTCTTCAACACCCGCGCCGACCACGTGGTGGAGATCTGCGAGGCGTTGATCCGCGCGGATCTGGGCGTGCAGTGGGAGTGTTTCCTGCGGCCGCGTGGCGTGACGCGCGAGCTGCTGCAGCTCATGCAGCGCGCCGGGCTCAGCCACATCGAGTTCGGTTCCGACAGCTTCTCCGACTCGGTGCTGCGCAGCTACGGGAAGAGTTTTACGTTCGAGGAGGTGCGGGCGGCGAGCGTGCACGCGCACGAGCTCGGGCTGCGCTACAGCCATTTCATCATCTTCGGCGGCCCGGGCGAGACGCGCGCGACGGTCGAGGAGACGCTGGCGCGGGCGCGGACTCTGCACGGGGCGTTCTATTTCGGCACGCTCGGGATGCGGATCTATCCGGACACGCCGCTCTGGCGGCAGCTCGCGCCGGAGAGCCGCGGCGAGGCGGCGGCGGATTACCTCGTGGAGCCGCGGTTCTACATCGCGCCGGAGTTCACGCTGGAGTCGCTGCACGCGCGCTTGCGCGAGTACCAGCGGGATAATCCGAACTGGATCGTGGGCGATCCGCCGCCGGCCTTCGTCGACACGATGGACAAGCTGCGGCGGCGCGGCGTGCGGGGTCCGATGTGGGAATACGCGGAGCTGCTCCAGAGGATGCAGTACGCGTGAGCTCGGCGCGGGCTGCGCGCGGAACGGGGCGATGGGCGCGGCCGGACACGGGGCCCGGCCCTACAACGGATTGATCGCGCGAGGCGGGAACGTTACTCGCGCAACTCCTTCTGGATCTCGGTCAGGATGCGCTGCGAGACCGGGCGGTCGCCGAACGCGCCGACGCGGATATCGAGGCGCGTTTGTACGGGCGTGACGGAGGCGATCGTGATCTCGATCTTTTCGTCGCGCGCGGTCTGCGCGGTGACGACGCCGGAGAGCGCGTCGGCCTTGGTGGCGATGGCGGCGAACTGGAGGTTCTTCATCGCGCGTGTGGTGGCTTTCACGGTGCGGTCGAGCGGGGCGTCGACGGTCGTCTGGAGCGCGTCGCGGACCCAGGCCACGGCGTCGTTGGTGGCTTCACGGACATGCGCGCAGGCGCCGAAGGCGAAGACGGTGGCGACGAGCAGTGCGAGGAGAGGCAGGCGTTGTTTCATGGGTGGGCGGATTGGGTTGATCTGCGACAGGCCGCGCACGCGAAAGTTCGGCGCGTGGCCGCGGTGTACGTTCTCCTTACGAACTAGACGCGGCAGCCGGGCTACCGGTGCTCGATCCACTCGGGCGTGGCGTATTGGTCGATGAGCGCCTGCTCTTCGTCGTAGCCGAAATCCGGCCAGCCGGGATGCTCGACGGCGGCGCCGAGCGCGGTGGCGAGGCGGCCGACAAACGCCTCGTGGAACGCGTCCCAGTCGACGGGGGCGACGCAGGCGGGTTTCCAGATGGAGCCTTGGAGGAGGAGTCCGTGCTTGTTCCGCTTCTGGGCGGCGCCGGCGATCTTCTCGCGGCGCTCGGTGTGGATCACGTCGTAGATTTCGGCGCGGTGGAAACAGACTCCGGCCGGACCCGCGGGAGCGGCCGCCGCGCTGCCGGGAATGGGCGCGGGCGGAAGGTCGGTCTCCTCGGCGGTGGCGACGCGTTTCTCGAGTTCGGCCGGGATGGACTGCTCGCGCAGAGCGTCGGCGAGCGCTTGATGCACGACGCGGTAGCTCTCGGTGGCGCGTGCCTCGTAAAGCGAGTGTCCGCGCGGTACGACGAGGGCGTAGGTCCAGTCGTCGGTGTGGTCGACAACGCCGCCGCCGGTCGTGCGGCGGCATAGGTCGCGGGCATAGGCGGGAAGCTGGGCGCGCACGAATGCGATCTTCTGGCTGTAACCGAACGTCCACGCCGGCCCGCGCCAATCATAGTGGCGGAATCGCGCCGCGGCCGGCCGCGGGTAACGTTGCAGCAGGAGGAAGTCGTGGGCCATGTTCTCCGGGGCGTTGCCGGTGCGGACCGGAAGGACATCGAGAGTCATGCCACAGGCGTGCCGGAGCGCGGCCAGCGTGGGAAGACGGAAAAGCGGCGACCGGTTGCGAAGTGCCGCGCCGAACCGGCGCCACAGGCGAACGCCCTCGGTCGGTTTCCGAGGAAGCGAAGCCGCCGGCCGGCACACCCGCACTCCGGCGTGCGTGCGGTCACTCCTTCTTCTCGAGGTCTTCCTTGTAGCCGATGAACTCGGGCTCCCTGTATTCCACGTGGCCCTCGCGGGCGTTGTCGGCATCCGCCAGCACCGGAAGCTTGGACTCGCGGCCGAGTGCCGGACCGGCGGCGATGATCATCGAGGGGATGGCTTGCGCCATCGATTTGCCGTTCGCCGGCAGGCCGATTCGGCTTTGCCAGTAGATGACGGGGTTGCCGGTGCCGACCGATTTGTAGTCGAAGGCGGTCACGATGATGCCGTACATCGAATCGCTGGCGTAATCCATGATCGTCTCGATCTCGCGAGGCCGGGTCCTGAATCGCTCGGAGCCGGTGTACTTCGGGTCTACGCGCGCCATCGGATCTTGGCGGCTGTCATAACCGAGGAACCAGAGCAGATCCTCCGAGCGTGAGTCGAGATAGCCCCATTGCACCATCAGGAGGATCGACGGTTCGCGCAGTTCGGGACGCGTGCCGACGTAGCCCTGCTTGGCCAGTACGTTGGTGATGATCCGATGCATCTCCTTTTCATCGGGAAGATTCTCGCCACGCAGCGAGCCGAGCCTGCACCCGAGTGAGCGGCCCACGTAATAGACGGGGTTGAGCGGGGTCGGTGGCGTTGCCGCCTTGCCGGCCTCGGTGACGTCGGTCGCGACGATGGCGTTGCCCCAGACGCGGGTGAACAACGTGAATGCGCCGAAGGCGCGCGTTGCGCCCAGACCGAGGCAGGCTGCAGAAACCAGAATCAGGGTACGGTAAGTGCGCATGATGGTATCGTTGCGGGCTCCCCACCGGTGCCGGGGAGGGGACGGGATCCCGCGGCACGACAAGGAGACGCCGCGGGTGTTCTCGGCGCAAGCGCCCGCTGCTTTCGGGGAGTCGTGAGAAGTGACCACAGACGTTGGCGCATGTGCGGTCGTGCCCGTGAGCCGAGCGTCGCGCAGTGTGGTGCGGGGTGCGCGGGCCGCGCCGCCTCGACGCTGGCCAAGGGGGCGGGGCCACGTAGAGTGCGGCGCATGTCGCAGCGCCAGCAGCCGCTCTCGCCCACCAAGCGCAAGCCCGCGTACCCGATCTCGCCGGTGTTGCGCGACTACCTGGCTCACTATCACCGCGAGCAGGAACTGCCGGTGCTCTATCGCGACCTCATGCATTTCCGGGAGTCGGTCCCGCTCAACGACTCGGCAGGCGACGCGACGCTCTGGGAGGTCGTCATGTACGACCGCCACGAAATGGAGCGCCTCAACGCTGCGCTTTGCCGGCTCTACGCGTTGTTGCGCGTGCAGGGCGACCTCTCGGTGATGCAGCACCTCTACGTCGACCGGATCGACTACTGCACGTTCGGCAACTCGCTTCCGTTCCGCATCCGGATCGTCAATTCCTACAACGACAACCAGGACTACTTCT
Source organism: Opitutaceae bacterium (assembly GCA_035298965.1). Classification (GTDB taxonomy): domain Bacteria; phylum Verrucomicrobiota; class Verrucomicrobiia; order Opitutales; family Opitutaceae; genus CAJCBL01. The sequence goes on from DATGXO010000038.1 coordinate 6,500, forward strand.
ACGTGAAGAAGGCCGACGCCTCGCGCGTGTTCGGCCTCGAGCTCGAGCACCTACTCTCGCCGAACCGGATGAACTTCCTCACCAGTGGAGACACGCTCGTCGAGGAGCACGTGATCGGCATCCCCGGCGACGTGTTCATCGAGCAGTGGCTGCACCGCGGCGACCTCAAGCCGATCCGCGTGGCGAAGGAGCTGGTGAAGTTCAACGAGCGCTGCTTCATCCGCCTGCTTGGCGACATGCGCTCCTACAACTTCGTGGCGCTGGTCGTGCCGGACTTCGACGAGCCGACGATCCGGTTTCGCGCGATGGACTTCGACCAGCAGTCGTACAGTCCGCGCAAGAACTTCTACCTGCCGCAGTTCTTCCCGGAGAATCGCGACCTGGCGCTGTTCTGCCTGCGTCACCTGAACCAGGCGACGGCGCTCCAATACCAGCGCGAGGAGCAGACGCTCATCACGCAGCGCGCGGACCTGATCCGGCAGCGGCTCGATCTGCTGCTCGACGCGATGAGCGCGCAGGAACTCGCGCCGCCGGCGAACGTCGCGGAGCTGCGCGCGAGCCTGGCGCGGCATTACCAGAATCCGGATTTCTCCGGCTGCACCTCGATGGGCGAGCTGGTGCGCACGAGCCTCGACACCGTCCGGCGGAATCTGAAACGCGCGACCGGGCCGGATTCCACGCGCGACTTCGCGTTCAAGGACTGAGAGGGCGAGAGGCGAAAGGCACAGGGCGAGAGGGGTGGCGGACGCCCGATGCGGTGCGGCGAATCGCGCGCGCGTTCCCCGGGTGTGGGCGGGCCGCGCGGCTCAGGCCGGCGAGAGGGTGAGCAGCGCGGTGAGTTTCTCGCGAAGCGTCTGGCGGGCGCGGTAGAGGCGGGTCTCGACGCCGCGCTCGGAGCAGCCGACAGCGGTCGCGATCTCGCGGTAGCTCAGGCCCTCGTAGCTGTGCAGGAGAAACACGGTGCGCTGATCGTGCGGCAGCGTGTCGACCGCGGCACGGAGCGCGGCGACGCGTTCGTTGCCCTCGGCGGCCACGGCGGGATCGGCGCCGCGGGCGGGTAAAGTTGAACCGAGACCGGGCGCGCCGTCCTCATCGGGGATGTCGATCGACTCCGAAGGATGGCGACGCCGCCAGCGCAGGCGGTGGCGGCAGAGGTTGGCCGCGATGGTGAAGATCCATGCGGAGAAATTCGATCCGGGCAGGAAATCGGCGCGCTTGTGGTAGACGCGCACGAACGTCTCCTCGACGACCTCGTCGGTGTCGGTGCTGTTGAGGAGGTAGCGGTGCGCGAAGCTGCGCAACGGGCCTTCCCAGCGTTCCATGATTTCATCGAGCGCGGAGTCGCGGCCGGCGACGAGGTCGGCCATGAGGACAAGATCTTGGGCGGAGTCGGCGGGCATCGCCTGGGGACGGGGTTGAGGCGAAGGGGCTGGTGGGGTGGGGCGGGGCTGGGCGCGCGGCGGGCGCGCTCAGCCGGGCGGCGATCCGGAGAGTTCGACTCCGCTGCCGACGAGCGAGAAATAGCGGGTGCGCTGCGCGGGTGTCATGACTTCGGCTACAGCGTAGACGAGGTCGAGCGTGAGCGTGCGGCATTGGCGGCGCGCCTGCCGGTTTTCCTGCTTGGCCTGGTGGTAGGCGAGGAAGTCGACCTTGTCGGTTGCGCGCCGGATCGCGTCGAGGCGTTTGAGTTCCTCGTCGGTGGTGCGGAGCACATTGAAGAGCCGCTCGAGCTCGGGCCCGGTGCGGTCGTGCAGGGCGCGGATGCGGAGGAACTGCGTGTCATCCAGGTCGAACTCGGAGCGCATCCACGCCAAGTTGCGGGCGAGGTGGCTTTCGACTGCGGGCCGGCGGAAGGCGTAAAACCCGACGTGGGCGGCCGCTCCCGCGACGAATCCGAGCAGTACGACGAGGATGAAGCGTTTCACGGCTGGCTGCCGGGCCTAGTGGCGCAGCAGGGGATTGATGGTTTGGAGATAGGCGGTGGCGATCTGCTGGAGGTCGTGCAGGGGCAGTCGCGTGGCGCGCAGCTCGGCGCTGACGAGGCCGAGGGCGATGCAGGCGGTCACCCAAGCGATGACGGCTCGTTCGCGGACGAGCAGGGCGAAGGCGCTGCGCAGGGTCGCGAGCGGGGAGGGGCGCCGGCTCCTCTCGGCGGAATCGATGCGGGCCCAAACCCTGCCGCGCATCCCGGGCGAGGCGGGAGGGACCTCTTTCCAGGAGGCGATCAGGTCATCAAGCGGGTCGGGAGAGTTCGTCATGTTGAGTCCCGCTGGGGAGGGCGGTCGGGGCAGTATAAGCCCGGAGGGCGAAAAAGCCCTTCAAACTTTTTCGGAGTGCGCTGCGCCGTGGCATCGGGGTCGCGGGCAACGCGCGGGACCGGTGCGCAACCCGTGCGCGCGGCTTGCGCGGTCGACACTCCTCGGCACTCTCGCGCGCGATGCGGATGCCGGCTTTTCCCGAACCCTATCCCTTCCCCGATCCGGCCTTGGCCGACGACGACGGGTTGGTCGCGCTCGGGGTGCCGGTCACGCCGCCCAACTTGCGCGCGGCGTATGCGCGGGGCATTTTCCCGTGGCCGTTTTCGGCGCGGCATCCGGTGCCGTGGGTGAGTCCCGGCGATCGGGCCGTGCTGGAGTTCGAGCGGTTGCACGTGCCGAAGACCTTGCGGCAGGCGCGGCGGCGGACGGCGTGGACGTGCACGATCGACCAGGCGTTCGAGGCAGTGCTCGCGGCGTGCGCGGCGGCGCGGCGGCCGGGCCAACGCGGCACGTGGATCACGCCCGGGATGCGGGCGGGTTATGTGGCGCTGCATCGCGAGGGCGGAGCGCACAGCGTCGAGGTGTGGGACGGCGCGCGGTTGGTGGGCGGTTTGTACGGGGTCGACCCCGGCGGGCTGTTCACCGGCGAGAGCATGTTTCATCTCGAGCCGAACGCCTCGAAACTCGCGTTGCTGCACCTGATCGATCACCTGGCGGCGCGCGGCGCGACATGGATCGACATCCAGCAGCTCACGCCGCACTTCGAGGTGCTCGGAGCCCGCGTGGTGCCACGCCGGGAGTTTCTGGCCAATCTGCAACGCGAGCTGGCCGCGCGCCGGCAGTTGTTCTGAACAGCAGAAGGCCCGATCCGTCCAAACACGGACCGGGCCTCGACTACAGCCCTGCACAAACACGCGGACCCGAAAAACTCAGTGGGTGGCGGAGCCGTCGGCCACGGCCTTGCCGGGCGTGAAAGTGAAGTCCTGCACGGCGAAGACGCGGGTCGCGATGCCTTTGCGCAGCGGCGCGGTGAACGTCCATTGCTTCACGGCTTCGATCGCGGAGGCGGCGAACTCCGGGCGGCTCGCATCGGCGCAGGAAGCGACGTGCACCGCGCCGGTTTCATCGATGAAGAACGACACGGTGGCGTAGCCGTCGACCTTCTGCTGCTGCAGGCCGGCCGGGTACACCGGGACGACGAGGTTCACGACTTCGGGCGTGGCATCGAGCTCGCGAAGCTTGCAGATCGTGACCGTGCGATCGTCGCGGATATTGAGGAAGTTGTTCACCGTTTCCTGGAAATCACCTTGGACGATGAGCATGCCTTCGCGGCGGAAATCGAAGCGGATGTTGAACCGCTTGGGCAACGCGGCGGGATTATCCGCCGGCCGGAACCGCCAGGCGCGCACGGCGCGCTCGGCCGATTCGGCGAACTCCTCGCGGGTGAACTCGCTGACGAAGGTCTCGAGGAGGGTGCCGTCGGCGGCGACGACGAACTGGATCTGGGCGAAGCCCTCGTTCACATTCTTGTTTCTGATCGAAAGCGGGAACAGCGGCTCGACGTAGTGGTCGACGCGGCAACCGTCGCTGAGCACCTGCGGGACACTGGTTTGTGCCTGGCTGGTCGCCGGGAGGAGCAGGGCGGCCGCGAGTAGGATCAAGGGGAGTTTCGTTTTCATGGCTTCTGTTGAGGAAATCCCGGAAGTGGGACGATTCCCGCGCGCCCCGGCGTTTTTTCCGCGATGCGCCGCGCTTTCCAGCCGCCGCGGTTCCCGCCAAGCTCCCGGTGACTCCTCCGCACCCCGCGGTCTTTCGTGCAACATTCGGCATCCGCCACCGTCAAACGGTTACGCAGCCCCATGAAACAACACCTCGTCCTCTGCTTCCTCCTGTTCCTGCTGGTCCCGGCGCGCGCCGAGCGCGACGAGTCCGCCGAACGTCACCGACGACCGGAGACAGGCCGCATCGTGCTCTACTCGGGGGAGAACTTCGAGGGCGTGGCGGTGGAGCTGCTGCCCGGCGCCGTGGTGCCCAACCTGGGAGACCTGCGGTTCTCCGACGGCCGCTCGGTGCAGGACCGCATCTCCTCGGTGCGGGTGTTCGGTCCGATCAAGGTCATGGTGTATTCGGACGCCGATTTCCGCGGTGAGGCGCTGGAGATCGACCGCGACCTCGCGCGGCTCAACCGCGTGCCGCGGCGCCCCGGGGCGAACTGGGACAACTGCATGAGCTCGGTCCGCGTCTCCGGCGGACGCGGGGACGGCCATGACCGCTGGGACCGCGATTCCGGGCGCGGCGAGCCCCGGCACCACGAGCGCTGGTCCGGCGCCGAGATCGAGCGGCTCGTGACGCGGGCCTACCGCGAGTTGCTCCAGCGCGAACCGAACGGGGCCGAGCTCCGGCGCTATCGCGAGGCTGTGCAGAACGAGGATTGGGGCCGCGACGAAATCTACGACGACATCCGCGCTTCGCGCGAATATCGCTCGCTGGAAGCCGAGCGGATCGTGGTGCGGGTCTATCGCGACCTGCTCGGCCGCGACCCGGATCCCTCCGGCCGCGAACACTGGCGCCGCAAGATTCTCGAGAAGGGCTGGAGCGAGGAGCGGTTTCGCGACGTCATCCGCGACACCGACGAATACCGCCAACGGCCGCACTCGCGGCGAGACGCGCACTGATCACACGCGGGTGCACGCCGCGCGCCAGATCTCGAGCAGCGCGGCGTAGTCGGCATTACGCGAGGAGCTGGCGATGCGGTGCTGGAAACGGTCGGCCGCGCGCAGCTCCTCGAGCGCGGTCTGCATCCGGCGCTCGATGTCCGCCGGGTCGTCGCCGCGGCCGCCGAGGCGGGCGCGAAGCTCGTCGATGGTGGCCGGTGCGACGAAAACGGTCACGAGCGCGCGGCGCAGGACGGGGTCGGTCTCCGCGACGGCGCAAACGTTGCGCACGCCTTGCACGTCGATCGCGGCGATGAGGCTCACGCCCGCCGCGAGTTTCTCCAGCACGGTTCGGCGCAGGGTGCCGTAGCGGTGCTTGCCGAAGATACATGCCCACTCGAGGAACTCTCCGTTGGCGATCGCAGCATCGAACTGCGCCTCGCTGAGAAAATGGTAATGCACACCATTGGCCTCGCCCGGGCGCATCGGCCGGGTGGTGGCGGTGACGACGCGTTCGACGCTAGGCTGTTCCGCCACGAGGCGCTCGCATAAGGTGGTTTTGCCGGAGCCCGATGGACCGGCGAGGAGCAACAGGACAGGATGCGTGGCCGCAGCGGTCATGGCGAAGCGGGTGCGCGGATCAATAGGTGAACGCCACCGCGGTGAGCACCAGTCCGTAGCCGGCAAGCAGGGCGCCGAGGGTGCGCGGACGGCCCGGGCGCGCGAAGAGCCAGCCGAAGAAATCGCGCAAACGATAAGGATACGCGCCGAGGAAGATCGCGGCCACGATCGCCACGTAGACGGCGGCGACCATCAAACGGCGCTGGGGAAACGCGAGTTCCATGTAGGCGGCGTAGAGAAACTCGCCGGCGGCGAGCAGCGTGATGATAGCGAGCCCGCGCACGGCCAGAAAGTCGGGCGCGTGGCTGAAGCTCAGGAGGGCGATGGCGCCGAACGCGATCAGCAGGACCGGTTTCGGCAGCAGTTCGTCGGCGGCGCCGAGGTGGACGAGCCGCCACAGGAACCAGAGCGCGCCAGTGCCCATGAACAACCAAGCGGCGCGGCGCGAGCGCGGGAGCGCCTTGGCCGTCGCGCCCACCGCCGGGCCGTTCCAGAGGAGGAGCCCGCCAAAGGCGAGCAGGAGAAGAGCCGGCAAAAGAGTGGCGACGAAGAGGGACATGGCGGTCCTTGGAGTCCTACTCGGTAGCGTTCGGCGCCGTCGAGCCTGCATTCAGGGCCGCTCTTCTCCGGGGCTATTTCTCTGGTTTACCGCGGAGCGCTTCAAATCGCGACGGATGGCACGGCGGTCCGTCCCTACCTCGATCCGCCGATCCGCGAGGTCCGGCGGTGAGCCGGACGGTGCGGTTATGGCGGCGGGCCGTGTGAAAAGGGGACCGGCCGCCCCCCACGGGCGGCCGGCTTTTTCTCCCCGAACCGATAATCGGAGCAGGGGAAGAAAAGTGATCTTCCGTGCACAGTGGGGCGCGGCGGGGCGCCGTCGAGCCGAGTTCGCGCTCCGGATGCGCAAAATCCTGCGAAAATGGCTACGATATCCGGCGCCCGGCGGTGGAGCTTACGGCGCGGTGACGCGGACGCGGAGGAAACGGCGGGTGACTCCCTCGGTGCCGAGCGCGACGGAATCCTGGGCCGTGACCTGCGCGGGCGTGCCGGGGGTGAACGTGGTGACGGTGCTCCAGTTCACGAGGTCGCTGCTCGCCTCCACGGTGTACGCGAGATCGGTGGCGGTGGCGCGGCGGGTGAAGGTGAGCGTGAGATACGTGGCGCTGTCGGAGGT
>DATGXO010000039.1:0-5579 GCA_035298965.1 Opitutaceae bacterium
GGCGACGGCGCAGGCGGCCGGCGCGGCGAGCGAGTCCTTGAATTTGTCGAAGGCGAGGAGGACGCGCATGGGGTGAACTCTATCATCCGCGCGAGTCTGATGGCTGAATCGATGGCTTCTTCAAACGGAGTAGCAGCAGTACTGGCGCCGAGCCGATCAAGAATGGGATCCAGTACCCGGAGAAGAACCGCTGTGCGGCGATCAATCCCGCTGATGGAACGGCGTCAGGGCCAAGGCCATCGCGCATAATCCATGTCCATGCTCCTGATTGGCCGAGATTCAGCACCCACAATGTGAAGACCAAACTGGACAACCAACGGCGTGACCGACGGCTGCCAGTTCTCCTCGCGAAAAACGCGAACACGGTCGCGCAAACGAGCAAGAGAACGAACGGAAAGACGGGCTCCATATTAGTCGATCGGGGTGCTCGCCAGCTGCCGCGCCAGCCAGGCGGTGGCGCCGGGTTCGTCGGTAAAGGCGCCGTCGAGTTGGGCCTCGTAGGCGGCGGCGAGTATCTCGCGGAAACGCGGGCCGGGTTGCAGGCCGGCGGCGATGAGATGGCGGCCGAGCAGGAGCGGCTTCGGCGCGGCATCGGCGAGGGCGAGCGCGCGGGCGGCGGCGGCGAGTTGTTCGATGCGATGTTCGCTCGCGGGATCGCGGCGCGGCGGGCGGCCGAGGTGGTCGGCCCAGAGCACGAGCACGAGTTGCTCGATCGTGGCGGGCGCGAGCCGGTGCGCGAGGCGGCGCACGAAGCGCGGCGCAGGTTCGCCACCGGCGGGCCAGCCGAGGTGGGCGAAGTGGTTTTCGACGAGCACGCGGACGAAGGGCCGGGTGTCGAGCGGTGAGCCGAGGCGCGCGAGAAACGTCTCGGCGAGCGGGCCGCCGGCGTTGTCGTGGTCGGGGCTCACCCAGCGCAGGCGGCCGCGTTTCTCCTCCATGCGCGTGGTGGAGGGTTTGCCGAAATCGTGTGCGAGCACGGCAAACATGAGGTCGCGGCGCGTGTTCGCCGGGAGCGCCTGCCAGGCGGGGAGGGCGGCGAGGGCGTCGCAGCAGTGGCAGGTGTGCACGAAGACATCGCCCTCGGGGTGCCACTCGGGGTCCTGCGGGGTGCCGACGAGCGCGGCGATCTCGAGAAAGTGCGCGAGCCAGCCGGTCTCGGCGAGCACGCGCAGGCCGGCGGAGGGGCGGCGGCTTTGCGCGGCCCACTTCTCCCACTCGACCCAGACGCGCTCGACGGGGAGTTCGGAGAACGTGCCCGCGATCTCGCGACAGAGGGCCACGGTTTCCGACGAGAGGCGGAGGTCGAAACGGCCGGCGAACTGCATCGCGCGCAGGACGCGCAGCGGGTCCTCGACGAAGGCGGCGCTGGTGTGGCGGAGCACGCCGGCGGCGAGATCGGCGCGACCGCCGTGCGGATCGATCAACTCGCCGGTGAACGGGTCGAGCGCCATGGCGTTGAGCGTGAAGTCGCGGCGCGCGAGGGCTTCGGCGGGCGCGAGGTGCGGGTCGACGCCGACGGCGAAACCGCGGTGGCCGGCGGCGGTCTTGGTTTCACGGCGGGGCAGGGCGAAATCGTAGTCGCCGCCGCCGAGGCGCAGTTTGATCACGCCGAAGCTCTTGCCGACGGGATCGGTGGAGCCGAAGCGGGCGAGGGTGGCGGCGAGTTGGTCGGGCGTGACGCCGTACACCTCGATGTCGAAGTCCTTCGCGTCGCGGCCGGCGAGCCAGTCGCGCACGCAACCACCGACAAGCAGCGGCCGACCGACGGCACGGACAGCGCGCAACGCTTCGGCCAGCGCGGGCGGCAACGCTGGAAGCGGCGGGAGCGGAGCGGTGGCGGTCATAGCGAGGATTGTGGCGCGTGGCGGCTCAGGTACGACGCGGCCGGAAGGCGAAACCGATGGCCACCCAGCCGGCGATGAGGCACAGGCCGCCGAGCGGCGTGAGCGGCCCGAGCCAGCGCGGCGCGCCGAGCGAAAGGGCGTAGATCGAGCCGGAGAAGAGGCTCATGCCGGCAGCGATGCACGTGGCGGCACGACCGAGGCGGCGCGCGACGAGCGGATCCGTTTCCCGCTGCAGGAAGAGCGCGAGCGCCAGCAGCACGACCGCGTGGACGAGGTGGTAGTGTACGGCGGTCTCCCAGGCGCCGAGGTGACCGCGGGCTTCGAGAAAGGGGCGGAGTTTGTGGGCACCGAGGGCGCCGGAGACGACGGCGAGCGCGCCGGCGGCCGAAGCGAAGGCGGTTGATCTTCCGAAAGAAGAGGCCATAGGAACGCGGTGTCAGTGTCTGGAATTCTGCCGCCGGCGGACCGCTGTTTCGGGAACAGCCTGCGGTTCGTGCCGGTCTGGTGACGTCATCGGTACTATTGATTTTCGCGGCCGCCGGGCCGCGTCTGTGAGAACAACAAACCTAGAGAACCGACAAACTATGAAGAAAACAATCGCTCTGTGCTCCGCACTGCTCGTGAGCGGCGCGGCTTTCGCGGCCGACGAAGCTCCTGCTCCGGTGACGGAGTCGTCCTACGCGGTGACGCTCGATTTCCCGTACGTCACCAACTACGTATTCCGCGGCCAGGAGATCGCCCGTTCCTCGCTGCAACCCTCGGTCGAGGTCGCCTACGACGGCTTCTATGCCGGCGTGTGGTCGAACGTGCCGCTGCGCAAGGAGCACGACGGCGACGTTTCCAAGGAGATCGATCTCTATGCCGGCTGGACGCCGAAGCTGACCGACAACCTCTCGGCCGACGTGGGCCTCACCTATTACTGGTACCCGTGGCTCGATGGTTCGGGCAACGACGACTCGGTCGAGGCGTTTGGCGGCCTGAACCTCACCCTCGGCAACATCACGCCGGCCGTGTACGTCTACCGCGACCTCGATCTCGATACGACGACGGTGCAGACGTCCGTGGGCTACAGCCTGCCGCTGACGACGCTCGGCACCTCGCTCGACTTCAATGCGACGTTCGGCGCGGTCTTCCCGGATGACGGCGAGAAGTATTGCTATTACTCGGCCGGCGTGAGCCTGCCGTACAAGCTCTCCGACTCGCTCAAGCTGACGGTCGGTGTGACGTACACCGAGAACGACCTCGACCACGGCAAGGATCCCGCGGCTTGGGGTCTCGCCAGCCTGACCTACACGTTCAACTGAGCCAGTTCGCTCGCAGCGTGATCTTTCGCGAGCCCGCCTCCGTGTTGGGGGCGGGCTTCCGTTTACCGACAAAAGGGCGCGAACGCGAAGATCCCGACAAAACCGTTGACAAGCGCGCCGCGCTCACGATTTCCTCCGCCCCTTTTCCGTTCATGAAGACCTTTCTTGCCAAGAAGGAGACCGTCCAGCCCAAGTGGTATCTCATCGATGCCGAGGGTCAGGTTTTGGGCCGTCTCGCCGTCAAAGCCGCCAACATCATCCGCGGCCGCAACAAGCCGACCTACACCCCGCACGTCGACACGGGCGACTACGTCGTGATCGTCAACGCCGAGAAGATCGTCCTCACCGGCAAGAAGGAGGAGCAGAAGACCTACATGTCGTTCTCCGGCTTCGTCGGCGGCCACCACACGCGCACGGTCCCGCAGGTGCGGGCGAAGCGCCCCGAGTTTCTCATCCAGCACGCCGTGAAGGGCATGCTTCCCAAGAACCGCCTCGCCGACAAGATGCTCACCAAGCTGCGCGTCTTCGCCGGCCCGGAGCACGACCACGTCGCGCAGAACCCCGAGAAGATCAGCCTCTAATCCGCCCGCCATGTCCGCTGAAGCCACCATTTTCCTCGGCACCGGCCGCCGCAAGACCGCCACCGCCCGCGTCCGCCTCCAGGCCGGCACCGGCAAGATCGTGATCAACGATCGCGAGGTCGAAAAGTACTTCACCACCGAGGCGCTGCTCCGCAACGCCGTCGCCCCGCTCCTCACCGTCGAGCTGCGCGACAAGATCGATGTGGCGGCGACCGTCACCGGCAGCGGCCCCAACGGCCAGGCTGGCGCCGTCGCCCACGGCATCGCCCGCGCGCTCCAGAAGATGAACGCCGAGCTTCGCCCCGCCCTCAAGAAGGCCGGCCACATGACCCGCGATCCTCGCGAGAAAGAGCGCAAGAAGGCCGGCCAGCCCGGCGCCCGCAAGCGCTTCCAGTTCTCGAAGCGCTGATCCGCGTCCTGCAAAAAAGTTTTCCCGAAGGCCGTCTCCACCGCGAGACGGCCTTCGCGTTTTCCGCTTCCGCGCAGCACTCTCGCCTCTCGCACGGCGTTTTCGTGACGTTTCGCGACGCAGGTCGAAAAACTCTTGCGCGGCGCGCGCGAATCGCGATGCCTTCCCCAATCACGCCGCGGACACAGCGTCCGGCCCCGACCTGTCGCGCGGATCACCAAGAAACAACCACACACCCTCGTACGCAAATCATGATCAAATTCCCGAACAAGATCCTCTTCGTCGGCTACGGCGCCGTCGCGGAGTGCACGCTTCCGATTCTGTTCAAGCACATCAAGGTCGCTCCACAGAACGTGACCGTGATGGATTTCGAGGATCGTTCGGAGAAGTTGAAGAAGTGGACCGCCAAGGGTGTGCGGTTCGTGCAGGACAGGATCACGGAGGAGAACCTCGGCGCCGTCCTCGCCAAGCAGCTTTCCGCCGGCGACCTGCTCATCGACCTCGCCTGGAACATCGACGCCTGCGAGATCCTCCAGTGGTGCCACGACCACGGGGTGCTGTACATCAACACCTCCACTGAGCTCTGGGACCCGTACAAGTCCGGCAACCACCCGACGGAGAAGACGCTGTACTGGCGCCACATGAACCTGCGCCGCATGACGGCAAAGTGGAAGGAGAAGGGCGCGACCGCCGTCATCGAGCACGGCGCCAACCCCGGCCTCATCTCGCACTTCACCAAGCAGGGCCTGCTCGACATCGCCGCGGCCGCCCTCGCCGACAAGAAGTTCAAGGCCAAGGACGCCGAGCTCGTCGCCGAGCTGGCGAAGACGCAGCAGTTCAACCGCCTTTCGCAGAAGCTCGGCGTGAAGGTCATCCACGTCTCCGAGCGCGACACGCAGGTCACCGATGTGCCGAAGCAGGTCGACGAGTTCGTCAACACCTGGAGCATCGAGGGCTTCCGCGAGGAGGGCGTCACCACAGCCGAGATGGGCTGGGGCACACACGAGAAGACGCTCCCCGCTTACGCCTACGAGCACAAGCAGGGCCCGCGGAACCAGATCTGCCTCGCCCGCATGGGCATGAACACCTGGGTGCGCACCTGGGTGCCCAACTTCTCGATTCAGGGCATGGTCGTCCGCCACGGCGAGGCGTTCACGCTCTCCGACAAGCTCACCGTCTGGGACGGCAGGAAGGCCGTCTATCGCCCGACGGTCCACTACGCCTACTGCCCCTGCGACAGCGCCATCGCCTCGCTCAACGAGCTCCGCGGCTACAACTACCAGTTGCAGCCCAAGCTCCGCATCATGAGCGACGAGATCACCGGCGGCTCCGACATCCTCGGCGCCCTGATCATGGGCCACGCCTACAACTCCTGGTGGACCGGCAGCGATCTCAGCATCGAGGAATCCCGTCGCCTCGTCCCGCACCAGAACGCCACTAC
>DATGXO010000040.1:0-10774 GCA_035298965.1 Opitutaceae bacterium
GGCGACGGCGAGCACATCCTCGCCTCCGATGTCTCCGCGCTCGTTTCCCGCACGCAGAACGTCGTGTACCTCAAGGACGGCGAAGTCGTGCACCTCACCGAGAAGGGCTTCAGCCTTTCCACCATCCAGGAGCAGGAAGAGATCACGCCGAAGATCGACCGCATCCACTGGAACATCGAGGACGCCGAGCTCGGCACCTTCTCCCATTTCATGGAGAAGGAAATCTTCGAGCAGGCCACCGCGCTCGAGAACGCCATGCGCGGCCGCTTCTCCGACGACGCCTCCACCGCCAAGTTTGGCGGCCTCAATCTCACCGCCGGCGACCTCCGCCAGATCGACCGCCTGGTCTTCTGCGCCTGCGGCACCGCCTGGCACGCGTGCCTCGTCGCCGAGCACCTCATCGAGCGCTACGCGCGCATCCCCGTCGAGGTCGAGTACGCCTCCGAGTTCCGCTACCGCAACGCCCCGCTCGACAAGAACACCCTCGTCTTCGTCGTCACCCAGTCCGGCGAAACGCTCGACACGCTCGAAGCCCTCCGCGAAGCCAAGCGCAAGGGCTACACCGTGCTCGCGATCGTCAACGTCGTCGGCTCCACCATCGCGCGCGAAGCCGATGGCGGCATCTACCAGCACGCCGGCCCCGAGGTCGGCGTCGCCTCCACGAAGGCGTTCACCTCGCAACTTGTCGTCGGCGCGATGCTCGCGCTCTACCTCGGCCGCCTCCGCGACATGAGCTACAGCGACGGCGTCGAGTACGTGAAGGCGCTCCAGCAGATCCCCGAGCTGATCAAGCAAACGCTCGCGCAGGCCCCGCACATCAAGGCGGTCGCGCAACGTTATTCCGAATACCGCGACTTCCTCTTCCTCGGCCGCCAGTCGATGTTCCCCGTCGCCCTTGAAGGGGCGCTCAAGCTCAAGGAGATCTCGTACATCCACGCCGAGGGCTACCCGGCCGCCGAGATGAAACACGGCCCCATCGCGCTCATCAGCCCCGAGTGCCCCACCGTGTTCTTCGCCCCCGCTGGCGAGATGTTCCCCAAGCTCGTCTCCAACGCCCAGGAGATCAAAGCCCGCCGCGGCAAACTCATCGTCATCACCACCGCCGGCGCCGAACTCCCCCCCGGCCTCGCCGACGAACGCATCGACATCCCCGCCTGCCACGACGCCGTCCTGCCGATCCTCGCGACGATCCCCGTCCAGCTCCTCAGCTACTACATCGCCGCCGAGCTCAAGCGCGACGTCGACAAGCCCCGCAACCTCGCCAAGTCCGTCACGGTCGAGTGAGGCTGGCCTCCAGGGTAGCGACGGCTCGCTCGCAGATTATTCCGACGGGAAGACGGGCCGTCCACCCGCGCGGCAGAGCGCAAGCCTCCGCTTGAACCGCCCGCCCGACGTGCCGCACTCAGGTTCCATCTGACCGACACGTCATGGGCCCCGCGCTCTCCAACAACGAAATCCTTGAGACACTGCGCGAACTCGCGGCCGGTGTCGCCACGCCGCTCTGGCTTTTCGGTGGCGTCGCCGTCGATCTTCTCGTCGGCCACTGGACACGTCCCCACAGCGACATTGATCTCAACGCACTCGCCTCCGACCGGGACCAACTCACTGCCGAACTCCATCAACTGGGATACCGCACCACCGATCACGGCTGGCTCACCCAGTGGATTCGTCCGTCCGACGGGCGTCGCCTGGAGATCGTTTTCCTCGAGCAGAACGAAGCCGGCGGCATTGAACTGGTGATCCGCCCGGGCGACCCAATCGGCATCCCCGGCCGCCACCCGATGGTCGCTGGCTATCTCGACGCCACTCGCTTCGCCACGCTCGCCGGCGTCACGTTTCGCGTCTCCAGTCCCGAAGGCGAATGGCTCGCCCGCGCCACCGGCCGCGACATCGTCGGTAACCGCGCGGCTGATCCGAAGCTCGCCCACGACCAGCGCCTCCTCGAGCAACTGATCCCGCCAGCGCAACTCGATCAGCTCCGCGCCACTCTACCCGCACTGCGCGCAACGTAGCCGCGCTGACAGCCTCCATTTCCGCCTTCCGCCCACCGCGCTCTTCGTTCTCCATTCCGCGATCCGCGCCGCTCTCGCCCTCCGAAATTCCGCAATCTCGAAGATTCTTCCGCAGGTACAACGCATTCCGCGATCCGCAATCGGCTGCCCCCTAGCCTCTCGCCTCTCACCTCTCGCCTTCCCTCCGCCATGGCCCTCCTTCCGCCGCTCGAAATCAAACCTGATCGCGCCACCTTCCGCCGCCTCTGCGCCGAGGGCAATGTCGTCCCCGTCTACGCCGACCTCATGGCCGACATCGAGACGCCCGTCTCCGCCTATGCCAAGGTCAAGGGCTCCGGCCCCGCCTTCCTCCTCGAATCCATCGAGGGCGGCGAACACCTCTCCCGCTACAGCTTCATCGGCGTGCGCCCGCGCAAGGTCTTCGCCATCGGCCCCGACACCACGCTCATCCGCACCGCCGACGGCTCCACGCAGCGCCTCCCCACGCCCGCCGATCCGCTCAAGATCCTCGAAGACGACCTCCGCGGCACGCGCCCCGTGAAGCTCCCGGGCATGCCGCCGTTCATGGGCGGCGCCGTCGGTTTCATCGGCTACGAGTACATCAACCGCATCGAGCCGTCCGTCCCCGTCCCCGCGGCCAACGACCAGGGCCTGCCGCTCCTCTACTTCATGCTCGCGGACTCGTTGCTCATCTTCGACCGCGCCAAGCAAACCCTCCGCCTCCACGTCAACGCCCACATCGCCGGCGACGAGATCGACGCCGCCTACGATGCCGCCGTCGCCGAGGTGGAAAACCTCCGCACGCTCCTCCAAACGCGCCGCGAACTCACGCCCATCGCCCTCGCCGAGCGCCCGAAGCTCTCCGTGCCGCCGGGCAATTTCACCAAGGCCGAGTTCGAAAAAGCCGTCGACGACACGAAAGAGTTCATCCGCGCCGGCGACATCATCCAGGTCGTCCTCTCCCAACGTTTCCGCCGCCCCTTCGCGAAGTCGCCGCTCGATCTCTATCGCGCGCTGCGCACGGTCAACCCGTCGCCGTACATGTTCATCCTCGACGCCGGCGACTTCGCCATCGTCGGCGCGTCTCCGGAAGTCCATGTCCGCCTGACCGACGGCCTCGTCGAGATCCGCCCCATCGCCGGCACCCGCCCGCGCGGAGCCACGCCCGCCGAGGACCTCGCCCTCGAGAAGGACCTGCTCGCCGACGACAAGGAAAAGGCCGAGCACCTCATGCTCGTCGACCTCGCCCGCAACGACATCGGCCGCGTCTGCGACTTCGGCTCCGTCACCGTGCCCGAGTTCATGATCATCGAGCGCTACTCGCACGTGATGCACATCGTCTCGCAGGTGGAGGGCAAACTCCGCACCGACCGCAACGCCTTCGATGTCATGCGCGCCACCTTCCCCGCCGGCACCGTTTCCGGCGCGCCGAAGATCCGCGCCATGCAGCTCATCGCGCAGATGGAAAAGCTCCAGCGCGGCTTCTACGCCGGCGCCCTCGGCTATTTCAGCTACGACGGCAACCTCGACTCCTGCATCACGTTGCGCACCGCGCTCGTGAAGGACGGCCAGATCACAATCCAGGCCGGCGCCGGCCTCGTCGCCGACTCGGTACCAGCTTCCGAATACCAAGAGACGATCAACAAGGCCTCCGCGCTCCTGAAAGCCGTCGCCATCGCCGAAGGCGCCTGAGCGCCTCCCCTCTTCCGTCGTGACTCGGGCGTCTCGCCCGAGTCCGTGTTTCCGCAGACGCCCGTGGTACCCGGTCCCACCACTCGCACCCCGTGCCCACTCGCGTCGCCCGCCGACGAGCCGCGCCCCGACGGTTTGCGCGAAACCCGGCGTCCGTTTCGCAACCGGACACTCCGCTTGAACTCGCCGGGATTTTCCGGTCTTCTCCCGGCGCATCCCTTCCACAGACGTCTTCATGCGCTACGTTCCGCTCCTCTATTTGGCGCTCGCGCTCGTGCTGCTCTGGCTCCCCACCGGAGTGTGTCTCGGGCGCCGGCGTCGGCGTGAACTGCGCGAACCGGCGCGCGACTCCCAGATCGGCCTGCCACGTTTGCTCGCGTCGCCTTGGTCGTGGGTTGATCTCCTCCGCGCCGGTTTCGGTTCTTGGCTGGTCGTTTTCCAGATTCCACTGCTCGGCCTGCTGCAAGCGCTCCATGTCAGCCTCGCGCCCAATGTCCAGATTCCCGACCACTATCAGTACGGCTGGATTGCTTTTCAGCTCGGCAGTCTCCTCCTCGGCGTCTGGCTGCAAGTGATGATCACCGGCGCGCGCCATCTGCGTTTGGCCCCGCTCTTCTTCATCCTCGGCGCCGCCATCGGCCTGCTCTCTTGGAAGGTCTACGTCTTCGGCGCCGCGCTCGCGCTCGCCCTCACTGGTATGCTCGGCAACTGGCGCGCGGTTTTCTGGATCCTGCCGGTCACATTGGCCGGGGCCGCGGCACTCTTCCGCTCGCTCAACGCCCTTTCCGTTCTCCTCCCGGTGATGTGCCTCATCCCCGCGCTCCTCGGCGTACGCCCCGAGCGACCGCTCGCCTGGGTCTTGGCTCGCGCTTCCAAGCAACCGGCCACCAACCCGTCGCGCCGCCGCCATCGCCCACGTTCCGCCTCCGCGGAGCCGCGCGTGCCGTAGCACGGCGAGCCGGCGGCGCTGTCGCGCTCCTCTGCGCATCATTCGCTGAGGTTGATTCCCGTGCCCGCGCCTCGGGCGCCGCGGTCCTCCGTTCCAGCCGACGGCTTCGCAACCGATAACAGGCAACCCGCGCAACCGCCCCCACCGCGTCGTCGTCACTTTCCCCATCTTCGCGCTTCAATTCTTCGCGAGACCATACCAACCTGCCCGCGCCACCCCACGCAGCATGCCCGCGCGTTTCGAGTACCGCGTCTACCGTGCCCCCTTCCGTCAGCCCTTGGCGACGGCGCATGGGATCTGGCGCGAACGCGAAGGAGTGATCATCCAGCTCACAGCCGAAGACGGCCGCACCGCCCACGGCGAGATCGCGCCGCTGCCCGCGTGGGGCAGCGAAACGCTCGACGACGCCCTCGCCTTCTGCGCCGCCGCGCCCGCGCTGATCGATGAAGTGTTCGTGCACACCATCCCCGCGACGCGCCCCTGTTGCCGCTTCGCCGTCGAAACCGCGTGGGATGCCCTCCTCCGCCCCACCGCCGAGGTGCCCGCCCGCGAGCTCCCGATCGCCGCGCTGCTGCCGGCCGGAGCCGCCGCGATCGACGCCGCCGCCCGCGCCGCCAAACGCGGCTTCAAGGTGATGAAGTGGAAAGTCGGAGTCGGCGCCGCCGCGAGCGAGATCGCGTTGCTGCCACAGCTCCTCGCCCAACTTCCCCGCGGCGCGCGCCTGCGCCTCGACGCCAACGCCGCGTGGGATGTCGCCACCGCGCGCGACTGGTTCAAGGCCTGCGAAGGCCGCCCGATCGAGTTCATCGAACAACCCTTCCCCGTCGGCCGCGAGCAACCCGTGCTGCAGTTCGCCCACGAGTTCTCCACCCGCATCGCCCTCGATGAATCCATCGCCCAGGCCGACGACCTCCGCCGCTGGCTCGATTTCGGTTGGCCCGGCCTCTACGTCATCAAGCCCGCGCTCGCCGGCTCGCCGCGGCACCTCCTCGAGCTGCTGCACCGTTATGAAGCCGAGGCCGTGTTCTCCAGCGCGTTCGAGACCGCCGTCGGCGCCCGCGCCGCGCTCCTGCTCGCCGCGCGCGCCGAACTCCACGGCCGCGCCGTCGGCTTCGGCACGATCGGCTGCTTCGCCGACGAGCGCTTGAACCTCCCGGACCCGGGTCCCACCCTCTCGACCAAGTGGCTCGCGCGTCTCGCGCCGAGCCCGCTATGGGAAATTTCCTCGCAAGTGCCGCGCGCCGCCTGAACGAACCCGTCGTCCGCTCCGCGGATACCGGCACCGATTGGCGCGCCGCCGCCGCCCGTTGCTCCGAGGAACTCGCGCAACACTCCGCCGCTCCCGCGCCGCTCGCGATCGATTCCGCCGAGCCGCTCGCCTACGCCGCCCACGCGATCACCGCTCTCGCCGCCGGCCGCAGCATTCTCCTCGGCAACCCGCACTGGACCCCCGCCGAGCGCGCCGCCGCCGAAACGCTCCGCCGTTCTCCCGAGACCTCCGGTGGTGCCCTCGCACCGGTCGACGAAGGTCCGCGTATCCTCATCGCCACCGGCGGCAGCAGCGGCGCGCTGCGTTTCGCGACCCATTCGCCCGCCACGCTCCACGCCGCCGCTCTCGCGCTGCAAACCTGGCTCGGCGGCGCGCCGCTCAACAGCCTCTGCCTGCTCCCGCTGCATCACGTGAGCGGGTTCCAACAACTCGTCCGCGCGCTCGCCACCGGCGGCGAACTCCTCCTCGCCGATTGGCATGCCCTCGCCGCCGGCCGCCGCCCCGCGCTTCCTCCTGTCACCGGCGGCTGGATTCTCTCCCTCGTCCCCACGCAGCTCCAGCGCCTTGTCGACGATCCCGCCGCCTGCGCGTGGTTGCGCAACTTCACCGCGATTCTGCTCGGCGGCGCACCCGCCGGCGCCGCGTTGCTCGCCCGCGCCCGCGCCGAACGTCTGCCGCTCGCCATCGCCTATGGTGCGAGCGAAACCGCCGCCGTCTTCGCCGCGCAGGCACCCGCCGATTTCCTCGCCGGCCGCTCCGGCCTTTCTCCGCTGCCTCACGCAACCCTGCGTATCGTCGATCCCGAAACCGGCCAACCTTCCGCCACCGGCCGACTCGGCCGGATCGAGATCACCGCCACGTCGCTTTTTCTCGGCTACTGGCCGGAACAACGCGCGCCCGGTCCGTTGCTTTCCGATGACCTCGGCTTTCTCGATACCGACGGCCGCCTCCATCTTGCGGGCCGCGCCGATGCCGCCATCAACTCCGGCGGCGAAAAGATCCAGCCCGCCGAAGTCGAAGCGGCCCTGCGTGCGACCGGTGCGTTCTCCGAAGTCGTCGTCTGCGGCGTGCCCGATGCCCGCTGGGGCCAATGCGTGGCCGCGCTCTTCCCCGCCGCGGATCAACCCGATCTCCCTGCCGTGGAGAAAACGCTCCGCACTGTGCTCAGTCCGCACAAATTACCTCGTCGCTGGCTCCCCATCGCCGTCTGGCCGCGCACTTCCCAAGGCAAAACCGATCGCGCCGCCCTGCGGCGCCTCGCCGAGCATCCGTAGGTCGGACTTCACGCCCGACTTTCTCCTCTCCGAGGTAGGGCGGGACCGCTGGGCCCGCCGTCCTCTTCCGATGGTAGGTCGGGCTTTGCGCCCGACTCCGCCGTGGCTCGCTCCCGTGGAAGTCGGGGATAAACCCCGACCTACAAAGCGCCCGCCGCCCGCCCACGGACTTTCCCCTTGGCGAGTCGCGGCTTCCCGTCGACAGTCCGCGCGCATGTCCCGCTGGCTCGCCGGCCTCGTCTTCCTCGTCGCGATCGCGTTTTTCGGCGCGTTCCTCGTGTGGCCTGTCGCGCAAATCGTCCAGGGCGGTTTCGTCGACGCCGATGGCCATTTCACGTTCGCCCATCTCGGGGCCGTGCTCGCCCATCCGCTCTACCGCGCGGGCCTGCTCAACTCCCTGCTGCTCGCCTGCGTCACCACCACGCTCGCCATCGCCCTCGGCCTCCCGCTCGCCTTCTGTGCGGAACGTTTTCGTTTCCCCGGCAAGACTGCGCTCACGGCGCTCATCCTCGTGCCGCTCGTCATGCCGCCGTTTGTCGGCGCGATCGGCCTGCGGCAAATCTTCGGCCAGTACGGCGCGCTCAACGCCCTGCTCTGGCATGTCGGCCTGCTCGCCGAGGGGAACACCATCGACTGGCTCGCACACGGCCGCTTCTGGGGCGTGGCGATCGCCGAGGCGCTCAACCTCTACCCGATCATCTTCCTCAACGCCGTCGCCGCGCTCGCCAATGTCGACCCCGCGATGGAGGAAGCCGCCGCCAACCTCGGTTGCACCGGCCTGCGCCGCTTCCGTCGCGTCACGCTCCCGCTGATCCGCCCCGGCCTCTTCGCCGGCGGCACGATCGTCTTCATCTGGTCGTTCACCGAACTCGGCGTGCCCTTGGTCTTCGACTACGACCGCGTCGCGCCGTACCAGCTTTTCGCGCTCCTCAAGGAGATGACGGGCAACCCCGCGCCGTACGCGCTCGTCGCGTTGATGCTGCTCTCGAGCGTGACGTTGTACGCCGTCGGGCGCGGACTGTTCGGCCGCGCCGGCCACGCGATGATGGCGCGGGCCACCTCCACGTTCACCGCCCGCCGCCTGCCCTGGTGGCGCTCCGCGCTCGTGACCGGGCTCTTCGCCGCCGTGCTCTGCCTGGCCGTGTTGCCGCACCTCGGCGTGGTGCTCGTCGCCTGCTCGCGCGATTGGTACGCCGCGCTGCTGCCCGAGCACTTCACGTTGGAAAACTTCCGCCTCGCGCTCGGGCATGACCTCACTGTCTCGTCGATCGGCAACAGCCTGCGCTACGCCGGCCTCGCGACGTTGCTCGATCTCGTGCTCGGCGTGGCCATCGCGTGGGTCGTCGTGCGCAGCAAACTGCCGGGGCGCAACATTCTCGATTCACTCGCGATGCTGCCGCTCGCCGTGCCCGGCCTCGTGCTGGCCTTCGGTTATCTCGCAATGACGCGCGAGGGCCGCGCCTTCGCCGCGCTCGATCCGGTCGAGAATCCCACGTTGCTGCTGGTGATCGCCTACGGGGTGCGCCGGCTTCCCTATGTCGTGCGCGCCGCCGTGGCGGGGTTGCAGCAGACGCACATCGCCCTCGAGGAAGCCGCGCAGAATCTCGGTGCCACCGCGTGGCGCACGTTGCGCCGCGTCACGCTCCCGTTGATCGCCGCCAACCTCATCGCCGGCGGCCTGATGGCGTTCGCCTTCGCGATGCTCGAGGTATCCGATTCGATCATCCTCGCGCAGAAGCCCGCCTATTTCCCGATCACGAAAGCGATCTACGAGTTGCTCCAGTTGCTCGGCGACGGCCGTTATCTGGCGTCGGCGCTCGGCACGTGGGCGATGGCGTTCCTCGCGCTCACGATCGCGACCCTCGGCGTCCTCCTCGGCAAGAAAGCCGGGACGCTCTTCCGCGGCTGAGGAACAGCGTTCGGGGTCGAGCCCCTGGATGGTGAATGTGGGAATCAGGAAAGCAGGAATGGATCCCTGAATCCTGCATTTCGGGCTGTCTGGAACGCAGGAAATCAGGAACGAACCTGTAGACCGGGTCGCTGACCTGGCTTTCGGAACCCGAACCAATTTACCGCAGAGAACGCATAGTGCTTCGAACCTCTGTTTCGCCACAGATCGCCGCAGATCCACACCGATCCGAAGCGGCGAGGATCTGTGTTCATCGGTGGCCAACACTCCGCATCGGCGTTCATCCGCGTCCATCGGCGGCTCCCTCCCGCTTCAATGTCGCCGGATTAGTGCGACTTTTGTATCGACAGATTCGCGCCTTACGTTCTTTCTCGAAGCACCCCACGGAACCCTTCTCGTCCCACCCCCGACCTGATTCCGTAACCATCCTACTCTCTGCGCCCCGCGCCGCGACGTCTTCCGAACGCGCGCCAACGTCTCCCCCGCCGGCGTTGAAGCTTCCCGCCCGGCTCCCGGATTGATCGGACTGTGTTCCCAGATGATTGGTGAGCACTTCCTCCGATCGGAAATCGATTCTGAGTACCTCAGAACGCGTTTCCACCCTCCGGAAGTGCGTTTCCACCCGCGGGAGACGGATTCCCCGCACTGGGGAATACGTTTCCACCCATCGGAAATCGATTCCCCGCACCGGGGAACACGTTTCCACCTATCGGAAATCGATTTCCCGCGCCGGGGAACACGTTTCCACCCACCGGAAACCGATTCCCCGCACTTCGAAACACATTCCCTGCATCCGGAAACTGACTCTGCCCGAGCGGAAATCGATTCCCTGGCGCCCATGGAATATTCGTCCCCACCTGAAACGTGATCCCCGCACCCTCGAGTTGCATGCCGGCGATCCGGTAGCCTCTTCCAATCTCCGCTTTACCCCGCACCGGTGCCAGCCCGGCCCGCTGGTTTCCCAAAAGACAAGACCATGCCTAGTATACCGAACGCCGATAACGTCATCGCCGACACAAC
This sequence comes from Opitutaceae bacterium, assembly GCA_035298965.1. Lineage (GTDB taxonomy): Bacteria > Verrucomicrobiota > Verrucomicrobiia > Opitutales > Opitutaceae > CAJCBL01. The sequence continues at coordinate 10,127 of DATGXO010000040.1, forward strand.
CAACATGCTCGCGATCTGGAACAAGAATCCCACGATCCAGATCAAGAATATGACTCTGGCCGACATGACTGCCAACAATGCCCTGTTGAGCACCACGGTGGCCACGATCGTCAGCAAGGAGAAGGAGCTAATCCCCACGCGGAACCTGCGCGACGACCTCTCGCGTAAGCTGCATAATAACTGCGTGCAGCTGCGCAAAGCGTTTGCCGGTTGCCTCGGGCTCGATGCTTCCGAAGTCGAGCAGGCGGGTGGCACTCGCGCGAGCGAGCGCAAAGCTCCGAAGCGCAGGACGCCGAAGACAAAGAGCGCGCCGAACGCCTAAGTCCATCCCACAGACCCCGGCCGCCGCCTCCCACCGGCCGGGCTCTGTCAGCAGAAAGCTGGAAGCTAGGAGTAAGGAATCGTCCGTGCTCCGCTGCCCGTCTTCACCTCGGTCATCCTATCACCCCGACATGCGGTCACCTGTCATCGCCTGACTCCACCGCCCGTCCTCCCCCTCCAGCCTTTCGTGTGTACTGCGGATTATTCCTCCGCACCGGTGCGGATTATTTCTCCCCGTAGGAGGCGGTGAAAAAGTCGGCGCCGGTTCGCGTGCCGGGTGAAGCTTCGGGCCCCACGGGAGCCCATGATCACCGAGCAGCAATATCG
>DATGXO010000041.1:0-15695 GCA_035298965.1 Opitutaceae bacterium
CCGGGGAAACGACCGGCCGCGGAGAACTTCTCGCGGTAGTCGACGGTGAGGGGGAAGAAATCCTGGCCGGGCTTGATGCTGGCGGCGACCTGGGCGGAGACGAAGACGGTGGTTTCGCCGAGGCTGATGGTGACGGCGCCCGAGGCGAGCTGGGCGATGGAGCCGGTCGAAATGGAGAGACCGAGCTCGGGGACGGTGACGGAGTGCTTCTGATTCATGGTATCTGGAACGGAAATGGGTTGGTGGAGCTTCCGCGGCTCCCGACCTGCCGGACCAGAACCTGAGAGATTTCCGAGCGCGCTCCGGTGAGCGTTGCGACGCGAAGGGCGCTCGGAAATGTCCCAGTCTGAGTTCGGTCCCTAAAAAGGCATCGGCGGCGATCTTTCCGGTTATCGCCGCCGACGGGTCAGAGGGGGTGGTTGTTTTAGCGACGCAGACCGAGGGCCTGCAGCACGGCGTTGTAGCGGTCGACGCTTTCGCTCTTCAGATAATCGAGGAGCTTGCGGCGACGGCTGGCCATGGCGAGAAGGCCGCGGCGGCTGTGGAAATCCTTGCGATGATCGCGGAGGTGTTCCGTGAGGTGGGTGATGCGCTGGCTGAGCAACGCGATCTGCACCTCGGGGGAGCCGGTGTCCTTCTCGTGGGTCCGGAACTTGGTGATGACTTCTTGTTTAACAGTGACTTCAGACATGTTGGTTGTTTGGTAATCCACGACTGTGAGAGCCGCCGAAGCGACTCCGTGCAACCCGCTGTGGAAGGCCGGTCGCACCGTTCTAGCGCAACCGCCGAGGCGGCCGAGCCAGTCGAGGTGACGGTCCGAACCGCCGGACCGCCACTAACGCGAGTGGCGGTTATTCCGGCGCAGGGGACATGGAGCAAGCGGTTTTTTTCGGCCGGCCGACCTTGGGACGAGCTGCGGAGGCGACCTTCCCGACCGGTGGGGAAACCGGCCCGGCGCAGCCGAATCGCCCCGATGGCGCGCGCGGCCCGGCTCGGTCAGGTTGAAACGCGATGAAATCGCCCCGCGCCCGCGCCTACGTCGGCATCTCGGGGTGGACCTATGCGCCGTGGCGCGGAGTGTTCTATCCTCGGGATCTCGTCCAGCGCGAGGAGCTCGCCTACGCGGCCCGCCACGTGCGCTCGATCGAGATCAACGGCACGTTCTACTCGCTTCACGCGCCGACCAGTTATGCGAAATGGGCCGCCGCCGCGCCGGAAGGATTCGTCTACTCCGTGAAAGGTCCTCGCTTCATCACCCACCTGCGACGGCTCAAGGACGTGGCCACACCGCTCGCGAACTTCTTCGCCTCGGGCGTGCTCAAGCTCGGCGAGAAACTCGGGCCATTCCTCTGGCAACTGCCGCCAAGCTTTCGCTACGACCACGAGACGCTACGGGCCTTTTTCGAACAACTCCCGCCCAACACCCACGCCGCCGCCGCACTCGCGCGGCAACACGATGCGAACGTGCGACAGGTCTGGTTCGACGCCGCGAGCCTTCCCACTCGCCCGCTGCGGCACGCACTCGAGGTGCGGCACGAATCGTTTCGCACGCCCGAGTTTGTCGAACTGCTGCGCGCGCACGGCGTGGCGCTCGTCGTGGCCGACACCGCGGGCCGCTGGCCGTTCATGGAGGACATCACCGCCGACTTCATCTACGTGCGCCTGCACGGCGACGCCGAGTTGTACGTGAGCGGCTACAGCGACGAGGCGCTCGCCGTCTGGGCGCGGAAAATCCGCATGTGGCTGCAGGGCCGAAACCCGACGGGAGCGAAACTCGCCGGCTCGCCTGCGCCGCCGCAGCGCGGCGGACGCGATGTCCACGTCTATTTCGACAACGACGTGAAAACGCGCGCGCCGTTCGACGCCATGAATCTGCTGCACCAGCTGAAGCTCGGACCGCAGCCGCCGCCGATGCCCGCCGCGCCGGAGGCGCCGGTCACGTTGCGCGGTTGGTCGAACGTGCGCGCCGCCTACCGCGCGCTCGGCCGTCGCGCCCGCGGCGGGGGACGGAAGAAGACCGCCGCGCGAGGGAGCGGTGGCGTCAGGGCGTCGCCGGCTCGACGGTGATCGTGGTCTTGGCGAGCAACCGGCCCCCGCGGCCGAGCACATAGCGGATCTCGTAGGTGCCGGCCTCCTTTGGCGCGCGGATCTTCGCTACCACGCCGGGACGGAGCTTCATGTTGGAGAGGTTGGCGCTCGGCGGCTGGTCGGCACGCGCGATCGAGACGAAGTCCTCCGGATAGCCCGGGCCCTCCCAACGCACCTCGAACAGCGTGCCCGCTTTCACCGAGGCGGGCGGTGTGATCGCGGCCTCGACGTCGACGACGGTGAGCGGGATCGTGGCGAGCGTCTTGGCGCCACGCCAGAGCACGTAGCGCAGCTCGTAATCGCCCGGTGTGCTCGGCGCCCGGACACGCAGCGGGTTGCCGGTCTTGACGGCCACCTGCGTGACGCACGCATCCGGTTTCTGCTGCGGCTGCGCCACGGCGATGAAGTCGCGTTCCGCGGCCGGGCCTTCCCAGTTCACGTCGATCCATCCGGCGGCGTCCGCCGAGTTCTTCGCGTCGATCTTTGCGTAGACCTGGTTGATCGAGAGCGCCGCGCACCCGATCACCTTCGCACCGCGGCCAACGATGTAGCGCAGCTCGTATTCGCCGGCTTCGCTGGGCGCCCAGAGCTTGAGCGGATTGCCGTCGCGCACGAAGGCGCGCGAGGCCCACTTTTGCGGCGGGTCGTTCTCGCGGGCGATCACGACGAAATCGTCTTTGTTGCCCGGTCCCGTCCAGCCCACCTCGATGCGTGAAGCCATGTCGGCCACGGGCGGGGAGGAGAACATCGCGACCGTGTCGGCCGCCGGCTGAAACCCGGCGCCTCCGGCCGGCATGGACGGGGCGGAGGGATCCACGGCTTCGACCTTGAGCGCGACCGAGCCGGCACTCACGCGGATCACGAGGATGTCGGCCTCGGTGGGGCTTTCGGGCCGGGTGGTGGTGACCTCGGTGTCACCGTCGATGGTCATCTGCTCGTGGATCGGATTGGCGCGCGGGCGGCCGTCTTTGAAACCGACGCTCGTGAACGTGCACGAGGCTCCATCGGCGCTCCGGCCCACGATGCGGATGTGGCGCCCGCCTTGCGGCCGTAACCGTATGGTGGAGCCGGCGGCGAACGTCTTCTGGAACGGCGGTGCGAGTTCGGGGGCCTTGGCCACCTGCGGCGCCCAATCCGGAAGCGGCTCCTCCTCGGGTTCACGGAGCACGGTGAAACCGGTCGGCAGCGCAAACAGCGCCGCGTCCTGCGCTCCCGGCGCGATCCCGCGCAGCTCGATCGTCCGTCCGTACAACGGGATCTCGACTTTCAACGGCAACGGGATCTCCGGACTAACCCAGCCGGTGGCAAACACCTGCTCGTCCTCGTACACCACTTGTTTCGTGCACTTGAAGCCGGCGACCGTCTCGCTCCCCTCGGCGCGGGTCTTGTGTTTGGCGGCGACACTCGCGTACAGCGCGAAGGGATCGGCGTACAACGCGAGCGGTTCGCCCGCGCCGGCCTCGGAGTATTGTTTGTCCGACAGCGCGAGCAGGCGCATCTGGCCGCTGGTGCCGTCGACGACGACCGCGATCCGCTGGCCGCCTTCCGGGAGTTCGATCCGGTAGCTCTTGTCCTGATAGTGGAACGTGCCGGTTTTTATGCCGCCGGGTCGAGTATCGACGACTTCGGCGGAGAACTGCGTCGTGGCGCCGGGTAACGGTGCGATCGCGGCGAGAAGGCAGAACGCGAGACCGCGAATCACGGGATGGGTCTTCATGGATGGAGAAGCTGCGTTGGGGTGGCCGCCGCGGTGGTGAGCCGTGCGGATGCGACGGACAGCAGTGTGCCGAACAAACGGAGAACCGCCATCCCGAACAGCTGGTGACGCACCATGCTTGGCGTCGGCTCGCCATGCTTTCTCGCCTCCAAGTAAAACGCGGCACCGAGCTGCCGCGTCGCATCGATTGGAACGTGGAGGCCCGCTCGCGCGGATCGCGATCAAGGGCCCGCCGCTCGTGCCGTGATCGTCGTCACGCCTTCGCGCAGACCGTCGCCGCGCGCGACGAGTTTGATCGTGCCAACTTTGCCGGGCTTCGCGCGCACGATCACGAGGCAGAGTCCGCTGAAGGCACGGCGCTGCGGCGCTTGGAACGGCTCGAAGCTGGTCGGATCGCCGTTGTCCGTCGCGACGATCTCGCCGGGGCCCTCGATCGAAAAACGCAACGCGTTGTCCGCGCGCGGCGCGGTGAGGCCGGCGGCATCGGTCACGCGCACCGTCACGAACGCGAGGTCGCGCCCATCGGCGCGGATCTCGGCGCGGTCGGGCGTGGCTTCGAGCGCGGCGGGCGCTGACGCGGTTTTCACCGTGTCGGTCGCCCAACGTTCACCCTTCTTGTACGCGACGACCTCGAGCGTGCCGGGCTCGTAGACGACATCGTCCCAGCGGAGGCGGTATTCGAATGGGCCCTTCTTTTTGCGGCCGAGCGAGCGGCCGTTGAGGAAGAGTTCCGCTTCGTCGCCGGAGGTGAACACATGGACGGGCGTCACCTGCCCGACGCGCTCCGGCCAGCTCCAGTGCGGGAGGAGGTGCGCCATCGGCAACTCGGGGCGCCAGTGCGCCTGGTAGAGGTAGAACCGGTCCTTTTTGAAACCGGCGAGATCGATGATGCCGGAGTACGCGCTGCGCGCGCCGTACGTGCCACGGGATTCGTAATACGGAGTCGGCTCGCCGAGGTGATCCCAGCCGGTCCAGACGAATTCGCCGGCGACATAGTGATGCCGCGCCAACGAGCCGAAGATCTTGTCCGCGGTCGCGCCCCAGTCGCAGTTGTGCAGTTCGTAGGCGCTCACGTGTTGTTTCACGGAATCGCCGCCGCGGCCGTCGCGGACGATGTCGCTGTGGCGCGGCGTGACGGGGAACAGGTACGTGCCGCGGCTGCTGAACGCGGACGCCGTTTCGCTGGCGACGATCATCTTCTGCGGGTGCTTGGCGTGGAAGTCCGGGTAGTTCGGCGCGGTGCGGATGCGCTCGGTGCCGTCGAACTCGGGATCTTGGCGGATGCCTTCGCCTTGGTAGTTCACGCCGATCACGTCGAGCGCGGCGGGCAACGGCCAACCGGGTTTGGCGAAGTTCATGCCGCTGGTGGTCGCGCGGGTGTCGTCCTCCTCGTGTACGATTGCGGCGAGTCGCTGAGCGACGGCGGCGCCGGCCACATCGGTGTATTGTTCGCCGACCTCATTGCCGAGGCTCCAGAGAATGACCGACGGGTGGTTGCGGTCGCGGCGCAGGAGTGCGCGCAGGTCCTGCTCGTGCCAGTCGGGAAAGATGAGGTGGAAATCGAGCGGGGTTTTCTTCCGCTCCCAGCAGTCGAACGCCTCGTCCATCACGAGGAAACCCATGCGATCGGTGAGCTCGAGCAGCTCGGGCGCGGGCGGGTTGTGGCTCACGCGGATCGCGTTGCAGCCCATCTCCTGCAACAGCTCGAGCTGGCGCTGCGCTGCGCGGTAGTTGAACGCCGCGCCGAGCGCGCCGAGATCGTGATGTTGGCAGACGCCTTGGATTTGGATACGCTCGCCGTTCACCAGCAGGCCGTTTTCCGGGTCGAAACGCAGTGAGCGGATGCCGAAGGGCGTCTCGTAGACGTCGACGGTCTGCCCGTTGCGGGCCACGGTCGTCACGGCGAGGTAGCGGTGCGGCTGCTGCTGGGGCGGTGGGCCCCAGCGCTTCGGATTCGCGAGCGTGAGCGAGGTGCGAACCGCGGCGGTGCCGCCGGCGGCGAGCTTGGTTTCGGCGGGAGCGAATTGCGCGACCGGAGCGCCGGTCCGCTCGCCGTCGGCGCCGAGCTCGAAGAGCTGCGTCGCCAGCCGCACGGTGGCGTCGCTCGTGGTGTCGTTGGCGAGAGTGATCGTGAGATCGAGCGCCGCGGATGCGGCGGAGACTTCGCGGGCGACGATCTGCGTGCCCCACTGGGCGATGTGGAGCGGCGCGGTCTTGGTGAGCCAAACGTTGCGATAGATGCCGCCGCCCGGGTACCAGCGTGACGAGGCGGGCGGGTTGTCGAGACGGATGGCGAGCTGGTTCGTGCCGCCGAAGTTCGCATACGGCGTGAGGTCGACCTGCCACGAGCTGTAGCCGTAGGGCCAGCCGCCGACGAGGCGGCCGTTCAGCCAGACCGTCGCGTACGACATCGCGCCGTCGATCTCGAGCACGAGGCGTTTGCCGGCATCGGTCGCGGGAATCGAGAGCTGTTTCCGGTACCAACCGATGCCCCAGCTCGGGAGGCGACCCATGCCGGCGACATCGCCCTCGGCGAGAAACGGCCCCTCGATCGCCCAGTCGTGCGGCAGATCGACGCGGCGCCAAGCGCTGTCGTCGAAGTCCACGCGGACGTAGGCGACCGCGCCACCGGGATCGCCGGCGGGCCGGATGTGGCGCTTGGCGGGATCAGCGATGAAGGCGTTTCCGGTCGGTAGAATCCAAGGCTTGAGCACGGAGGCGCCGGCGGTGGCGCGTATGTCGGCCTCTTCCGGGCGCGCGTCCGCTACGCGGAGCTCCTGCGCACTGGTGATGTCGGGCCGCACATCGTAGAGCAGCGGTGTGGCGTTGCCCGGCGGATCGTCCTTTGTGAAGCGCCAGTCATTGTTCAGCGAAACGCGCTCACGCGGGTTCGGCGGAGCGGCGGGAGCGGGAATCTCGGCGCAGGCGAAGCACGGCAGAGCGAGGGCGAGCACGAGGGATGCGACGAGCTTGGGGTTCGTGGGCATGGCGTGAGGAGGGGAATCGGCACGATGACCTTCGTGAGCCGAATCGCCTGCGACAAAAGAGGCGACGTTCTAACCATTGCCCGCGTCACGGTTGCGCGAAAACGTTGCGCCGCGCGCGCGGCAGCCGCGGGTCAACGCTTCGGCGTGAGCTTGCGGTGCGGCGCGTCCATTTGGCCGCGGGTGACGCCGAGCTGGTTGATCAGCTTGAACTCGCGCCAAACCTCGGCGCCGGAGATCTCGCCGGCGAGCAACTGGCGGTAGCGGCCGACGACGCGCGCGATCTCCGCCGCGTCCTCGTCGAGGAAATCGATCCGGAAATGCCGCGCGCCGAGCTCGAGCATGCGGCCGACGAACTCCGCGCCGGTTTGGGCCCGGGAGTTGAAGACGGTGTTGCGGCAGCCAGCGTCGGCTTTCACCGGGTGCTCGGCGCCGAGGTGATCGCGCAGGCGGAGGTCGACCTTTTCGCAGGGCCGGCCGCAGTTCGTGTAGTCCGTGCCGTCGGTGAGGAACGCGCAGAACACACAATGCTCCATGTGAAACATGGGCATGTGCTGGTGGATCGTGATCTCGAGCGCGGTCGGATCGCCGGCGGTGAGCAACGCCTCGAGCTGCTGAATGTTCAGGTCGTACGACGTCGTGACGCGCTCCAGTCCGTGCGCGCGGTGGAAATAGTCGGCGCTCCACTCGTTGGCGACGTTGAGCGAGAAGTCGCCGCGGCGGCGGCAGTCGGCGAAGTACGCGAGGTGGTCGAAGTTGCGGACGAGGTAGCCATCGGCCTCGCAGGAACGCACCTGTTTCAAGATCCACTCGTCGCCCGGTTTGAAGATGCGCGGCGGCGCCACCCAGATGCTGCGCCGCTCGCCGGCGGCACCGAGCGAGTCGCGGTGCGCTCGGAACTTGGCGACGGCATCGCGGTAGTGCTTCGGGTTCTCGAACTCGCAGTAGACGGTGTCGATGCCGGCGAGCGGGAGCACGGCTTCGAGTTGGCGCAGATGGCGGATGACCACGATCAGCTCGGGCACAGCATTTGCGGCGGCGGTGAGGGCGGCTTCGTCGCGACGCGGCCAGGCGGCGGTGGCGCCGTCGGAGACGAGCGTCCAACGGGGGGGCGCGGCACGAAGCTCGTCGAGGCGGGTGACGGCGTCGCGGCGCATGCGGTTGAGCTCGCTCATCGGAAGCATGAGCCCGGACTCGAGGTGGGAGTCGAGTTGTTCGAGCCGGAAGGGCGTGCCGCCGAGCCGGCCGAACTGCTCGCGCAGGCGCTCCGCCGTGAGCGGGTGTTTTTCGGCAGCGACGAGCGCGATTGACGACTCGGCCTTCGCCAAGTGGCCGAGTTCGTCGCGCAGCAGCAACGTGAGCGGGCCGCCGACGCGGCCGTGGACCTCCGCGGAGACGGGGCGCAGCGTGCGCGGCTGGTCGCCGGCGAAGGAGGCGCGCAGGCGTTTCTCGTGCGCCGGGTCGCTGTTCTTCCAGACGAGGTCGCCGGGATGCACGAGGGAGAAGTCCAGGGCGCCGCGGCCGAACGTGAGCAGAGTGTCGGAGCCGCGGGGGAAGACTTCGTAGACACGCCCGCCGGCCTCGCCTTTCTCGGGCGCACCGTAGTCGAAGACGACACCGTCACCGGGTTTCACGGACGGAGCGAAATCGGTGGTGGCGACGGAGCCGGCGGGCGAGGCGGAATGTTTGCTTTGTGATGAGCGCGTCGGCTCGTGCGCTTGATCGCGTTGGGGGCAACGCGGTCCACCTTCCGAAGCTGATTCCAGGCGGACGAGCACGCCGTCGCGTTCGACGCGGACGACTTTGCCGAGGAGGACGCCGCGCTTGGTGCCGAACCGCGCGTGGACGAGTTGCTGGTTGTCGATGCCGCGGAACCAGCCGGTGGAGAGTCCGCGCGAGAACGCCATTTCGAGGTCGTATCGGTGGGCGCGCCAGAGCTCGGCGACAAGCGCGCGCTCGCGAGCGGCGTTCGCCGGCAAAGGTAGGGGCGCTGCTTGCGGCGCCCTTTTGCCGGGGAAGGTCGATTGCTCAGCGGAGGTCACGGGCGTCGCGAGCGACGCCCCTACGGGGAAAGTGGTGTCGGCGGTGAGTTCGGCGAAGACGCGGTCGACGGCTTCGCGGTAGACGCGGGTTAGGTTCGCGACGTACTCGGCACTCTTCAGGCGGCCTTCGATCTTCAACGACGCGATGCCAAGACGGCACAGGTCGGGGATCACGTCGAGGCCGGCGAGGTCCTGCGGGCTGAGCAGGTAACGGCGGCCGCCGAGATCGACCTTGTTTCCGTCGGCGACGAGGTCGTAGGGCATGCGGCAGGCCTGCGCGCATTCGCCGCGGTTGGCGGAGCGGCCGCCGAGCGACTCGCTGGTGAGGCATTGGCCGGAGTAGGCGACGCAGAGCGCGCCGTGCACGAAGACCTCGAGGGGAAGTTGCGCGGGCGAGTCGCCGAGAGTTTCGCGGAGCTTGGCGATTTCCTTGAGCGAGTTTTCGCGGGCTAGCACCACGAGGCTGGCGCCGAGTGCGTGGGCAAACTGCACGCCGGCCGCGCTCGTCACGGTCATCTGCGTCGAGATGTGGATCGGCAGGTCGGGCGAGAGCGCGCGGATCATCCGGCAGATGCCGACGTCTTGGACGATCACGGCGTCGATCCCGGCTGTCACCAGAGTGCGGATGTAGTCGGCGGCGTCGGCGAGTTCGTTGGAGAAGACGAGGGTGTTGAAGGTGACGTAGCCGCGCACGCCGCGCCGATGGAGGAAGCGCATGAGCTCCGGGAGATCGGCGGCGGTGAAGTTGTGCGCGCGCATCCGGGCGTTGAAGCGATCGAGGCCGAAGTAGACGGCGTCGGCGCCGTTCTCGACCGCGGCGCGCACGCAGTCCCAGTCGCCGGCGGGCGCGAGCACCTCGGGCCGGCGCAGCGGAAGCGGCGCGGCGGCGGGCGAAGGCGTGGACTGGGCGGCGGGAGCGGACATCGCAGGAGCGCGGAAGCTAGGGCCGAAGCGCGCGCTCGCAATGGGCAAGTGCGGGTAGTCGAGGGTCGAATCGCGACCAGTGACGGGGCTGGAAATGCGGGCCGCCCGTGATCGCGCAAGCCTCTGGCGGCGGCGCACCGGCAGTTTGTCCCGCGTTCCTCGACCTCGTCCCCCCGACACTCGGCTGTCGTCGGAAGCGTTACGCCTTACGGCGCGATCCAGACGAGATCGCCGGTGCGGACCTGCTCGAAGAGTTCGACGATCTCGAGGTTGTTCATCACCACGCAACCGGCGCTTTGCGGCGTGCCGAGGCGGTCCTCGCGGTTGGTGCCGTGGATGTAGATATAGCGGTCGTGCGAGTCGACGTCGCCGCCGGCGTTCACGCCCGGCTCGAGGCCGCGGAGCCAGAGGATGCGGCTGGTGACGAGGCACTCGGCGCCGTTGGGATCGACGTACTCGCGATAGTGGAAACCGGTGCTGCGGCGGCTCTTGAAGACGATACCCGGTGGGGCGCCGGCGCCGATCTTCTCGTCGATCCGGTGCAGGCCGGAAGGGGTGCCGAGCGAACCCTTCACGTTCGAGGGCGGGCGCTTGGAGGTGGAAATCACGAAGGCGCGGCGGAGTTTCCCGCCCTCGAAAAATCGCATCGTCTGCCCGTTGATGGAAACGGCGAGCAGCCGGACTGTGGGCTTGATCCCCAGCGCGGCGCACTTATCGCTGACCAGTTCCAATTCTGAATCCATCACCATGAAGAAGGCTTACAATGTCGGCATCGTCGGGGCCACTGGCGCCGTCGGTCAAGAGTTGATCCGGTTGCTCGAGATGCGCGGTTTTCCTGTAGCCGAAATCCGGCTGCTGGCATCCGCCCGCTCGGCGGGAAAGACCGTCGAGTTGTTCGGCAAAAAGGTGGTGGTGCAGGAGGCGAAAAACGGCGCGTTCGCCGGCCTCGATCTGTGCTTCTTCGCGGCCGGCGGCTCGGTGACGCGCGCCTTTGCGAAGGACGCCGTGGCCTCGGGCTGCGTCGTGATCGACAAGAGCTCCGCGCTGCGCATGGAGCCCGACATCCCGCTCGTGGTGCCGGAGATCAACGCCGACCAGCTCGCCCGCCACAAGGGCATCATCGCCAACCCGAATTGTTCGACCGCCGTGACCCTCATGGGCCTGTGGCCGCTGCACCAGCAGTTCACCGCCAAGCGCGTGATCATCTCCACCTTCCAGTCGGTGTCGGGCACTGGGGCCGAGGCGATCCGCGAGCTCGCCAGCCAGGTGAAGGCGCTCCAGACCGGCGCTCCGATCGTGAAGAAGGTCTATCCGTACCAGATCGCTTTCAACTGCATCCCGCAGGTCGATACGTTTGGCCCGGATCTCTACACCGGCGAGGAGAACAAGATGATGCTCGAGAGCCGCAAGATCATGGGCTTGCCGGAGCTGCGCGTGTCGGCGACCTGCGTGCGCGTGCCGGTTGTGCAGGCGCATTCGATCTCCGTTTCCGCCGAGTTCGAGAAGCCGGTCGACGTGGCGCAGGCCCGCGCGGCCGTGGCGGCGTTCCCCGGTGCCGAGCTCGTCGACGATCCGGCGAACCGCCTCTATCCGACCCCGCTCGATTTCACCCGCAAGGTGAAGTGCGGCGTGGGCCGCATCCGCAAGGACACGGCGTTCGACAACGGCCTCTCGTTCTGGGTCAGCGGCGACAACCTCTGGAAGGGCGCCGCGCTCAACGCGATCCAAGTCGCGGAGACGCTCATCGCCCGCGACCTGCTGCGCGTGCCGGCCGCCTGAGCGGCTTGGCGGACAGCGACTCGATTTCCGGCCGGGCCTCACCGCCCGGCCTTTTTCGGCCTGTGCGGGCGGCAAAAGCCTTGCGGCCGGTTTCGAGTTCGCCCTTTAGTCGGCGCCTGCTTTCGGACGGCTAGCTCAGCGGTTAGAGCATCTCGTTTACACCGAGGGGGTCAGGGGTTCGAATCCCTTGCCGTCCACCAGCTTTTCAGAGCGGATCGCCGATGTTGGCGGGCCAATCGGTGGCGGAGAGCAGGATACAGACGACCTCCTCGAGGCCGCGTTGATCGTCGGCTGTGAAACGCCCGACGTTGGGGGAATCGAGATCGAGCACGCCGAGTTGGCGCCCGTCCGCGGCCAGCGGCACGACAATCTCGCTCGCCGACGCGGCGTCGCAGGCGATGTGGCCGGGAAACTCGTGGACGTTCGCCACGACGACGGTGGCGCGGCGCGCTGCGGCGGTGCCGCACACGCCGCGGCCGCGCGCGATGCGCACGCAGGCCGGTTTGCCCTGAAAGGGTCCGAGCACGAGCTCGCCGCCACGCCACAGATAGAAGCCGGCCCAGTTGAGAGCGGGCAGCCGGAGGTGGAGCAGGGCGGCGGTATTGGCGAGATTCACCAGCCAGTCGCGCTCGCCCGCGAGCAGGCCGGCGAGTTCCTGGCAGAGCGCGTGGTAGCGGCCGGCGGAATCGGCGAAATCCTGAGGCGTGGAATCGGCGTGGTGGTGCATCGCGGCGAGCGTGGCGTTCAACGCGTGCGAAGCGAGCGCTGGAACTCGCGCGGGGCCACGCGGTGCACGCTCTTGAAGCAGCGCGAGAAATGGTACGGGTCGCGGAATCCCACGTGGGCGGCGGCCTCCTTCACGAGCACCTGCGGGTCGAGCAACAACTCCGCGGCGAGCGCCATTTTCCGGCGCAGAAGATACTGGTAGGGGCTGATGCCCTGATGCCGGCGGAACAGGCGGCAGAGCCGCGACGCCTCCACGCCGACCGCCTTGGCAATTTCGCCCAGCGTGGCGAATTTCGCCGCGCCCGCCTCGATCACGCCCTTGCAGCGGAGAAACGTCTCCTCGTCGGCCCGGCCCGCGGAGCCGGCCAGCGCGGCGAGTTCCTCGAGCTTGAGCAGCAGCACCTCGACGAGTGCCCCGCAGATCCGGGCGGTGCTCGCGCGGTGGTGCTGACCCTCGCGTATCAGATCATCGAACACCGCTTGCAGCTCGGGAAACATCGCCACCTGTACGACTGCTCCAGTGGAAATTCCGGCCTCGCGTACGCGGCGTGCCGCGCGGGCACCCGTGAGGCAGAGGAAGTATTTCGCCATCGGCCGCTGCGGGTCGGTGCGGATTTCGATCCGGGTGCTGCGGTCGTAATGGAAGACCGTGCCGGCGCGCAGGGGCGAAGCCGCGCCGTTGTGCACGACCGTGCCCTCGCCGGCGATGACGAGCTCGAGCGTGGTGAACTCGATCCGGTCGCGCTGCACGAGGTAATCCGGGTCGCATTGCTCGAAGCCGCCGTAGGCCGGCAGCACGCCGGCGCCGCGCGCTTCGCCGAGTGCGAGGAAGAAGTAGCGCGAGGCGGAGACCTGGGTGGACAGCACTGCCTTGCGGGGTGTGGGCAGGGGGGGCGAGCGCATGCGGCGGATTGCAGCGGCAGTCCCCGCCGCGGCAAGAATATCCATCCTTTCGCCATCTATCTCCATCGGGCGGAGGTGGCGGACGCGCCCAGAATCGGCATCGTGGCCGGAATTGCTTCCACCCCGATGAATGCGACCCCCGAGAAGAAACCGGTCCGCTACGGCATGGTGCTGCGCGTGCGCCCCGAACGGTTCGAAGAGTACAAACGCTACCACGCGGCCGTCTGGCCCGAGGTGCTGGACATGATCGCCAAGTGTCAGATCCGCAACTACTCGATCTACCACCGCGACTTCGTCCTCTACAGCTACTTCGAGTATTGGGGCGACGACTTCGCCGCCGACATGGCGAAGATGGCCGCCGACCCGGCGACGCAACGCTGGTGGGCGTTGATGGAGCCGATGCAGAACCCCTATCTGGACCGCGCGCCCGGCGAGTGGTGGTCGCGCATGGAGGAAGTTTTCCACGTCGACTGAGCCCCCCACGCGCGCACTCCGGCCGCCGGTTTCCCAAAAATACAGTCTCACTACCCCGTGAAGAAAAAATCTCCGAAAACCATCCTGCTCGTCGCCAACGGCGACCTGCGTCTCTCCGCCAACCAGAAGTGCTGGCCCGCCCAGGCCGCGATGGAAAAGCAGCTCGCGGCCGCGGTCGCCGCGGCCGGCTACAAGCTCGTGCGCGCGCATCCCTTCAAGGAGCGCGAGGGACACGGCTTCATCGGCTCACAGAAGGAGGGCATGGCGGTGTTCGCCACGATCGATCCCGCGACGCCGCTCATCGTCGCCGAGTCGGTCTGGCAGTACTCGCACCATCTTCTCCCCGGACTCGTTTCGCACCGTGCGCCGATTCTCACGGTGGCGAACTGGTCGGGCACCTGGCCCGGTCTGGTGGGCATGCTCAACCTCAACGGCTCGCTCACGAAGGCAGGTGTGAAATACTCGACGCTCTGGAGCGAAGACTTCACCGCCGCAACCTTCCTCGAAGGGCTGAAAACGTGGTTGAAGACCGGCGAGGTGAAGCATGCGACCAAGCACGTGAAGCCGCTCGCGCGTTGCACCGTGCCGCCGAAGGCCGCCGCCGCCGCGAAGAAAGTCGCCGCCGATCTCCGCCGCCGGAAGGCGATCCTCGGCGTGTTCGACGAGGGGTGCATGGGCATGTACAACGCCATCATCCCCGATGAGCTGCTCTTCCCGACCGGCGTCTACAAGGAGCGTCTCTCGCAATCGGCGCTCTACTATGGCGCCACGCAGGTGAGCGACGCCGAGGCGCGCGAGGTCTTCGCGTGGTACAAGGCGAAGGGGCTGAAATTCCACTTCGGCACCGACGAGGCGACCGAGCTCACCGAGGCGCAGGTGCTTTGGCAGTGCAAGACGTACGTCGCCGCGGTGCGCATCGCCGACGAGTTCGGCTGCGAGACCATTGGTATCCAATATCAACAGGGCTTGAAGGACCTGTTGCCCGCCTCCGACCTCGTCGAGGGCTCGCTCAACTCCACCGAGCGTCCGCCGGTGAAACGTGCCGACGGCTCGATCATCCGCGAGGGCCAGCCGATCCCGCACTTCAACGAGGTCGACGAATGCTCCGGCCTCGACGGCCTGCTCACCAATCGCGTGCACCAGGCGCTCGGCCAACCCGTCGCGACGACGCTCCACGACCTGCGCTGGGGCGACTGGGACAAGAGCGGCACCACGCAGGACTATGTCTGGGTTTTCCTCATCTCCGGCAGCGCTCCCGCCGACCATCACATCGACGGCTGGGCCGGCTCGGACTCGTTGCGGCAACCCTCGATGTATTTCCGCCTTGGCGGCGGCACGCTGCGCGGCATCGCCAAGCCCGGCGAGATCGTCTGGAGCCGCGTGTTCATCGAGAAGGGCAAACTCAAGATGGACCTCGGTCGCGCCAAGGTGATCGCGCTCCCGCCCGAGGAGACCGAGCGCCGCTGGAAGGAGACCACGGTCGAGTGGCCAATCATGCACGCGGTCACCTACGGCGTGTCGCGCGACCAGATGATGGCGCGCCACAAGGCCAACCACATCCAGGTCGCCTACGCCAACTCCGCCCGCGAAGCCGACCTCGCGCTCTACGCGAAGGCCGCACTCGCTCGCGAACTCGGTCTCGAAGTCGCGCTCTGCGGCTCCAAGGCCGATGGCTCGCAGTTCTAGTTGTCTCGCGCCGCTCGGCTGCCGCCAGACTTGCGGCTGCGGAGCGACGCTGCTTTCTCTCCCGAGCGAGTCGCTCCGGCTTCTCGCTCAGCGGTTCTGCCACGAAATGGAATACCCCCCGGTTCGTGGCAGAACCGCGTCAGCTCTCGGATTCTACCCTAAACACCCATGACCCCCTCGGTTCAAAACAAGTCCGGCGCTCCCGGCTCGGCAGACGCCCTGCTGAAACCTACCGGCATGTTCCGCCTCGCGGACGGCCAGAACCTCATCGTCACGTTCATCCTCGTTTCGTCGCTGTTCCTGCTCTGGGGCTTCTGCAACGGCATGATCGACGTAATGGATAAACACTTTCAAGACGAGCTGCACCTGACG
>DATGXO010000042.1:0-26075 GCA_035298965.1 Opitutaceae bacterium
CCCATACCCTAACAAGCCGCGTCGAGAACTAGATAAGGTATCATCACATGAAGAAACTTATCATCGTCGGCCTGCTGGCCGTCACGTCGGTCGCTGCCACGGCAGCCACGGTCAAGACATCGAAGGCAGCTCCCCTCAGCACCCCGCAGATGGAGTCGATCAAGGGGGCGGGGACGCTCTACATTTATGATTGGCATCGGGATGCATTTGGAAACTTGGGGTATCAGCTGGTCTATGTGGCCAACACCGGTCCGACAGGCCCGAGCGGGTACGTACACATCGGCGGCCCGACCCCTGGCACGTTCTATCAGTAAGAATTGGAACGCTTGATTGTTGCTCGAGGAGAGGTGCTGGTGCTCCTCTCCTTTTTTGCGATGGAGGCCAGTGTTTCGCCTGCTGTTGAAGACTAATCTATGCGTCATTTCCAGTTCACGATCCCTGTCCTTTCACTCCTGTTCGGATGGGCTTTGCTAGTGGTCGCTGAAGCAAATCCGACAGCGACCGTGGCGCTTCTGCCGGGCGATCTCCTCCGTGGCGAATGCGGGAGTATTGAAGGTTGCGTGCTTACGTGGAAAACGGCCTACGGCGACGCGCTTCATATTCCGCTCAGCGAAGTCCGAGCACTCGATCTCGGCGGAGTCTGGGATCTGGAGTTCAATGACGGGCAGCGATTGCGGACGAGATGGACGATTGTGGATGGGCGAATCCGGATCTCTTCGGCCGTGTTCGGCGAGTTGAGCTGCGCGACGGATCAGCTCAGGTCTGCGGTGCCGGCGGTTTCCGCGCGCGGAGTCGACGCGGCTGGGACGCCGTCCTCTCCCGTCTCCGCGACACCCGCCGGTTCGCCTGTGGCCGCGAGCTGCCCAGCTTCGGCGCCCGCCACGAACGAAGCGCCGCCCTCGTCGCTCCAAACCATGTTGCGCGAGTCTTCAGTGCTTCTGCGGCCGGGGGAGTGGAGCGTTTCGACGGCTCTGAATTACGCACATAATCGGGCGATCTATTCGCCGAACGATGCGCGGCAATTGGCGACGAATCTGTCGGTACAACGCGGATTCACGCCGAAGCTTGAGGCGGAGATTGCGTGGTCGGCCTATTGGCAGCGGGTTGAGACCACGACCATGGATGCCGGATCGCCCCCGAGCGTGGTCCTTTCCCGCTCCGACAAATTGCGTGTGTCCGATCCGGAGCTGAGTGCATCGACGATGCTCGCCGCGGAGGGTGTCGCGACGCCGGAATGCGTCTTGGTCACGGGGTTGACCGTTCCCGTGCATTCCGTGGGTGAGCAGGGATTCTTCAGAACCCGACTGGGACTCGAGTTTCTAAAGACATCGGATCCCGGCGCGCTGTTTGCCGGTATCTCTTGGGGCCGGGACTGGGATGGTTGGCAACGGTCCCCGTACCAGCCTGTCGACCACCTCCGTTATCACTTGGGTGCGGCGATCGGGCTCAACGACGAGCTGGCGATCGGTTTCCAGGTCCAAGGGGAGTACGTGAGCGAGGTGAAGGATCGCTCGCATCGCTTGCTGGCGCCGAGTCAGGAGCCGGTGGTGGGGCGGTTCTGGTTCAACTTTCGCGTGAACCAACACACTTTTGTCGAGACCTCGGTCAGCCTCCCGGCCAACGACGACGCCCACGCGACCGCGTTTGGCGTCACTTGCGTCCGGCGGTACTGAGGGCAGCGCGAATGTACGCCGATGCCGAGCGCGGAGCTGTTGCAGTCTGTAGGCGGCGAAGGTTCGCCCGCATCGGCATCGTCGCGTTGCTTATTGCGGGCGCGGGCGCATGCGCCGCCAATCCACAGGAAGGGCTGGCGGCGCGGCGCCCCGAGACGATGCGTTCGCGACGGTGGCAGGGCGTGGTCCGCCAGTCGTATGACTATTCGTGCGGAACGGGATCGATCGCGAACTTGCTGCTGCTCGTGGGCCAGATGGCTCCCGATGAGCGGAGCTTGATCGAGCGTTACGCGGCGCTGCGCAGTCGGGAGGAGATCGAGGCGGCGATGCGAACGGGGTTCTCATTGCAGGACCTGAAACTGATGCTCGGCCTGCTCGGCTACTCTTCGGCGGGAGTGCGTTTCGAGCCGGGCACGCTGCCGGAGGATTCGCACCCGATGATCGTCTATCTGGTCGTCAAAGGGTATCAGCATTTCGCGGTCTTCGCCGGAATCGAACAGGGGCTGGTGGTGCTGCATGATCCGGCGCGAGGTCGGATCCGGCTCACGATTCCGCGTTTTCTGGCGGAATGGGATGGGTCGGCATTGGTGCTCCAAGGCTCGCTGGGCGAGACGCGTGTGCCCAATTGGTCCGGCGACCTGACGCGGGCGCAGGACACGGCGCGACGCGTACTTTGGGGCCGTTGAGGCTCGCGAGGTAGCGCGCGGCGAAGCGGTCTCGCTTTCCGCAGCGCGAGGGCGGTGATTTGGAGGGCGGCTTTCGCTGCGTCGCGGATCTCGCGCGGATCACTGCCTTGCCCCCAGGGCTGGCCGCGCTGCGGCCAGCGCAGGCTTGCGGCGGGGGGCGTATCCGGGCGATATGCGGCCACCACCCGCAGTCGGCGGGTTTCGCGTTTTCCCGTCCATGATCCAGCAACCGCTCCTTGTGGCCGCATTCGCGGCCGTCGTCGTCTTCCTCGCGCTCGTGGCCGCGGCGCAACTGCTGCGTCGCTGGCGCGGGTTGAGTTTTCGTTGGACCTACCACCTGTTCGCGCTCGCGGCCGGCCTGCTGGTGGGCGTGCACCTGGTGCCGGAGGCGCAGGCGTGGCGGGCGGAGGCGCTCACGCACTTGACGGCAGCGACGCTCGTGCTGGCCGCGTTTCCGCTGGTGACGTTGCTCAACCGCGTGTGCTGGATCCGCTACGACGCGAGCGGCCGGCGCGTGGAGGCACCGCGGGTGTTGATCGACCTGACCGGCGTGGTGGTGACGGCGGCGGCGGTGCTTGTGGCGATGCAGTTTGTCTACGGCATGCAGGTGCCCGGTCTGCTGGCCGGTTCGGGCGTGGCGGCCCTCGTGCTCGGTCTCGGCATGCAGGACCAGTTGAAGAACATGTTCGCGGGGCTCGCGTTGTACTTCGAGAAGCCGTTCAAGACGGGCGACTGGCTGCTGATCGACGGCGTGCACGCGAAGGTGATCGAGATCTCCTGGCGCTCGACTCGGCTGCTGACTGCCGACGACGTGCAGATCGAGATCGATAACGGGAGCATCCTCAACCAGACGATCTACAACTTCGAACTCCCCACGCAGGACCACGCGGTGCGCGCGACGATCGGCCTGCATTACGATGTCCCGCCCGCTCGTGCGATGGAGGTATTGCGCGACGCGGCGGCTTCGGTGCCCGGCATCGCCGCCGAGCGGACGCCGGTCGTGTACCTGAAGGATTTCGCCGACTCGGCGATCGTGTACGAGATCAAGGTCTGGATCCGCGACCATGCGGCGATGAGCCGAGTGCTCAGCGATGTGCGTTCGCATTGCTGGTACGCGACGAAGCGCGCCGGCATCGAGATTCCCTACCCGCAGACGGTGCTGCACCAGGCCGCCAACGTCGACACGACCGCGGCGACCCGCGAGGCGGCGGCGACGATGCTGCGCGCGAACAAGATTTTCGGCTGCCTCACCGCCGAGCAATGCGCGGCGATCGTGCAGGCGAGCCCGGTGGTGAAGTTCGCCGGCGAGGAGCACATCATCCGACAGGGCGCGGCGGGGGACTCGATGTTTGTGCTCGTGCGCGGCGCGGTCGATGTGCGTCTCACGCGTGACGGGCAGACGAAGAGCGTCGCGCAACTGGGCGCGGGCGACTGCGTGGGCGAGATGTCGTTACTCACCGGTGACCCGCGCACGGCATCGGTCGTGGCGCAGGGCGAGGTGGAGGCGGTCGAGATCGGCAAAGCGGTGTTCGGTACGTTCGTGCGCTCGAACCCGGCGGTGCTGGAACAGCTCAGCGAGCTGTTGACTCAGCGCCAGCTTGCGAACGCGAAGCACGCGACCGCCGGCATGGCGACGAATCCGGAGCAGGTGCGCTCGGGCATCCTGCGCGGCCTGCGGGCGTTCTTCGCGCTGAGCTGAGTGCGCGGACTGGCGGAGGAAACCGCGAATGGACGCCAATGAACGCGAATCCGGAACGGAACGCGTCGTTCACAAGCGAGCGCTGAGCTGAGTCGGCGATTTGGTCGAGGGGCGCGTCGAGGGCCGGACAAACGTTTCGTCGGAGTCGGGGGCGTTCGCGTGCGCGGGAGAGCGCTTCCTCGCGCAGCCAAACCGGTCCTGTCGGCGATGTAGCTTACCGACCGGAAGGCGGGCGTGCCGGGAGCGGGCACGAAAAAGCCGCGTCGGACGAGGGCCGACGCGGCTGGAGAAAACGTTACGCGGAGGTCAGCGGCTCACTTCTTCGTCGCGACGGGGGCGAGCTTCTCGAGCTTGTGCACGACGGCGCCGGTCTCGGCGTTGACGAGCGAGATCGTGAGCTTCGCCGGCACGCCTTCGACGGCCGGCTTGCCGGCGGCGGCGGCGACGGCCGTCACACCGGGGGTGACCTCGACGAGCGCGAAGCCGGCGGTCGGCTGGCTCTGGGCGAAGGAGACTTTCACGCCGGCGGCGGGAGCGGCGACGGCGGCGGGCGTGGTGAGCGAGCCGACGGAGATTTCCTCGAGGCCCTCGGCGGAAACCGAGTGGTACTGGGAGTCGCCGCCGACGATCGCGATGAGGCCCTTGTTGGCGAGATCGTTGGCCTTCACGTGGTCGAGGAAGGCTTGGCGCTCGCTGCGGAAGGCGGTGACGTGCGAGTCGGGCGAGGCATCGGGGCCGACGATGGCGGTGGGTTGCACCATGACCTTGAAGAACGTCGGCGAGCTGACCTGGGTGCGGAAGAGCCACTCGGCCTGGGAGGTGCCCCAGAGCGACTTGTCCTTGTTGTCGGCGGCGCCATTGGGGCTGCGGTAATCGCGGACTTCGAGCATCCAGAGCGCGAGGTCACGGGTGGCTTGGACGGAGCGGAAGGTCAGGCTGGCCGGATCGCGCGGATCGGTGACGGGCACCTGCTCGCGGAAGAGGTTGGAGCCGAGCTCGGCGGTGGGTTCCTTGCCGGCGGTGTAGTCGGCCGCGGCGAAGCGGAAATCGCGGTCGTCCTTGAGCCAGTAGGAACCGACACCAGAGAGCAGGCCGACGACCTTCTCCTGCCCGAGGAGGGCGTGCCACTTGGCGCGCATCGCATCGGCGGTGGTGGCGGGGCTGGCGGCGGGCGCGTCGTAGTAGACGCTGTTGCCGGCGAATACGACGAAGTCGGGCTTGGCGGCGACGAGATTATCGATCGCGGCGCCGAGCTTCGGCGAGGCGAGGTCGATGCCCTGCACGACGGCGATGCGGATCGGGCGGGAGCCGAGCGCGCCGGACATTGTCTGGAACTGGAAGGTTTCGCTGGTGGTGACCTTGGCGGGGTTGGGGCCGAACTTGTAGCGCCAGTGATAGGTGCGGCCGCCGCGCAGGGATTCCATGGAGATGCGGCCGAACATGTACTTGATCACGTAATCGTCCTCCGGGCGGATCTTGATCCACTCCGTCACGACCGGCCGGTTGAACTCGGGATTGTCGGCCGCCTCGAAACGCGCCCAGCCTTCGATTTGATCTGAGATGCCGGCCTCGCGACGCATCTCCGGCGTGATGCGTGCTTGGAGCAGGGCGGAGTTGGTGCCGATCTCGCCGGCGATGTTGGCGGCGGGTTCGGAGAAAGCGGGGGTAACCAGGGCGCCGCAACTGGCGGCGAAGGCGAGAAGGAGGGTGCGGACTTTCATGCGGAGTTGAGGGGGCCGAGAGGTTGGGGATTCGGCCAACGGAGGGGGTGGAGCATTCCAGCGGCCGTTCGTCTCGTCCAGAGCGAATCGTAGGAGAATTCTGCTCGGACGGTTGAGCAATCGCTGCGACCCGGCTCCGGCGGCCAAGTTGCCCGCCCAATCCCGAAAAGGGAACAATTCCACAGGAATCTTGACATCAAGATAAACCCGGTTTCCGTGCCGCCACACTTTTCCGCGCCATGTCACGTCTCCTCCGCCTGTCTTCCGTGCTCCTCGTCGTCGCTGCGTTGCTCTGGTGGGGCGCGGCGGGGGCGCGGCTCGGTTGGTGGCAGACCCGCGTGGGCGTGGAGCGCACCGACGAGTTCACCGGCCTGACCGTGGTCGAGTGGCAGGAGCGCTTCGTGCCGGGAGTCGAGACGCCGCTCGTGGGCCTGCTGCTCGGCGGCGCGCTGTTCGCCGGGTCCTTCCTTTTCCGCCGCAAGGCTTCTACCAACAACCAGACTACCACATGACCGCCATCCACCGTTCCGCCGCACTCCTCCTCGCGCTCGTCGGTTCCGCCGCCTTCGCGGCGCCGCAGACCTTCGACTTCAAGGACCCGAAGGGAGTGAACAACGTGCAATTCCACCTCGATGCGCCCCTCGAATCGATCTCGGGCCAGGGCACCGGCATTTCCGGCAAGGTGATCTTCGACCCCGCGGCGCCCGAGGCGACCACCGGCCGGATCGTGCTCGCGACTTCGTCGCTTACCGTCGGCAACTCGACCATGCTCGAGCATCTGCACGGCACGAACTGGCTCGATGTGGCCAAGTACCCCGAGATCACTTTCGAGGCGAAGAAACTCGGCCACGTTTCCTCCTCCTCCGGCGGCGGATTGAAGGCCGAAGTCACCGGTGTGCTCACCGTGAAGGGCACGAGCAAGGAGGTCACCGTCCCCGTCACGATCACTCATCTGCCGGGTAAGCTCGGGGCGCGCATCAATCAGCCCAACGTCAAAGGCGACCTGCTCGTCCTGCGCGCGCAGTTCGCGATCAGCCGCACCGATTTCGGCATCCAGGCCGGCCAGTACGCCGACCACGTGTCCGACGAGATCCAGCTCACGCTCTCGCTCGCCGGCGCTTCGGCGCAGTGAGTCCGCGCGCCCTGCGCCCCGCGCTGTAGGGCACTCTGAGGTTGCCCAACCAAATTCCGCGGGCGCCGCCAGCCGGGCGGCGCCCCCGGTTCAAGGCGATCGTCTCGAGGCGAGGCGCGCCCTCACGTCGCCTTTGCCTCGAAGGTGCGCTGCTGGAGCATCGTGCCGAGCAGGCCCTCGACGAGTCCGCCGGCTGCCCCGGCGCCGTTTACGGCGACATCGGGCACGATGCGTACGCCGCGTTCGCCGATGCTCTGCACGACCTGCATCAACGTGTAGGATTGTGGACCGAGCGCTTCCACGCCGGCGCGGTAGGCGTCTGCCTTTGCCGTGCCGGTGGCGCGGATGGCGTCGGCTTCGCCCAGCGCCCGCAGACGGATCGCCTCGGCCTCGCCGCCGGCGGACTTCACCGTCGCGCCAGCCTTGAGCTCGGCGATGCGCACGCCTTGTTCGGAGCCCACGAGTTCGCGTTGGATGTCGGCCTGCGCGGTCTCGCGCACGAGCTGCTGGCGCTGCCGTTGCGCGGCCTCCTGCATCTCGTAGGTCTTTTTCTCCTCCTCGGCGATTTTGCGGTCGGTCTGCGTCTTCATCAGCTCGGCGGGCGCGGAGATGTCGCCGATCAACGTGTCGATCGCCTGCACATCGTAGGCGCCGATCGCGGCGCGGATGTGTTGGGCCGCCTCGACTTGGCGCGTGCTGCGCGCCGAGAGGAAATCGAGCACGGTGTAGTTCTGCGCCGAGTTGCGGAAATAATTCCCGACGATCGGCTGCAACGCGTGATCGACGAGATTCTGCATCGAGCCGACGCGCGAGATGACTTTCGGAGCGTCGAGCGCGCCCACGTGGATGATCTGCGCGACATCGAGGTTGAACGAGAAGCCGTCGCGCGAGCGCACGGTGATCGAGCTGAGCTTGGCGTCGTAGTTGTGCGCCTCCGTGCGCGCGGCCCAGTTGAGGACGATGTTGGTCGTGGGCACGAGCTCGACGCGCATGACACGGGTGTTGATCGGGTGTTTGCCCGGATAGAGCGGCGAGACCCACACGCCCTTGTGGCCGACATCGACGAGGTCGCCGTGCTTGAAGTCGGCGCCGCTCACATCGCGGTGCTCGCGGCCGACGAACGAGATGACGACGCCCACCGAGCCGATCGGGATGTTGAGCATCGGCACCTGCTCGACGTGCGCGAACCACGGGTTGAGGTTCCACGAGCCGGAGAGCAGCACCTGTTCCTGGAGACCGCGGCGGCCGCCGCCGTCGATGAACGCCTGGCCGTGCTGGAAGTTGTCGTGCCCGTCGATGAACGGGCCCGCGATCTCACCGCTCGCGATCGGCGTGCCGTCGAGCGTGGTGACGATGCCGACCTGGTCGGGCCGCACCTCGTGGACGCGCAGGTCGGGCGCGTCCATGCCGTGCTCGTGGGCGTTGGCGGCGGTGATGACGGTGAACAGCGCCGTGTTGATCCGGTAGGCGCCGGCGGTGAGGAAGCCGAGCTGGCGGCCCTTTTCGCCGCCACCGAGGAGAAACCGGCGCGCGTCCTGGAAATTGTCGCACTCCACGACGCGCCCGAGGATGCGGCCCGGAGGAATCGGCGCGCCTGCCGCGGCGACGACGAGCGCGATCTCGCCCGGCGCCACGACCACGACCGGGATGCGCGCGACTTCGAACTGCCAGAACCAGAAACCGAAATGCAGACCCGGCGGCAACGTGTCGGCCTGGTAGCCCGCTTCGCCGGCGAGCGCCACGAGCTGGCCGGCCGGCAGCGAGCCGTGGGCGAACTTCTTGATCACCACGCCCACACGATTCTCGCGGATCACCACGAGCCCCAACAACGGCGCCGCGGCCAGCAGGGCGAACGCCGCTGCGGCGCCGGTTTCGAGCGGTGTCGTACCCACAAACAGGGTGCCGAGCACGAGCGCCGCACCGAAGACGAACGCGATCCAGCGCGCGGTCGCGCGCTGCTTCATCGCAAACCCGATTGAAACGAGCCCGAGCCCCACGACTGCGAAACGCAGCGCGAGCCAGGCGACCAGACCCAAGTGGGCCATCACCGTCGAGGTCATGGAGAGGTCCTCCGCAGATGTAGCCCCGGCGAGCGTTCGGGTGTCCCCGGTCGTCCTCCGAAGCGGTTGAACTTGGGGAGACCTTGAGGCCGCCACCTGGCGGCTCCAGCGGATCACCCTTCCAATTTGCCGACGAGGTTAGCTGACGGGCTAGGCCTTGGAAGTGGCCTCGAAACCGGTTGCCCGGCTCGTGCGCCCCGTCTCCGGCGGTGAGGCCGGAGAAGTTGGGTCCCCCGTGTCGTCGCCCAGGAAGGGGCGCCGACTTAGGCTGCGAACGCCGGCGACAATGCGTGCCCAGCAAATGGGCACAAGCTTTCTTCGGCCGCACCGCCGCCGGCGCGCTGTGGCGCAGGCATTTGCGCATTTGGAATGGCGGCGGTCGCGCCGTCTCGCATCGTCGCCGCGTGCAAACCGCCCCCGGAAACGCCACCGCCGCCGCCGCGCCACCATCGCGGGCTTCTCCGCTGGAGCTTTTCGCGGCGGCGCTGCGGCTGGGGCTCACGTCGTTCGGCGGCCCAATCGCGCACCTCGGCTACTTCCGTCGCGAGTACGTGGAGCGTCGCCGCTGGCTCGACGAGGCCGGCTTCGCCGATCTCGTGGCGCTCTGCCAATTCCTCCCTGGCCCCGCGAGCAGCCAGTTCGGTTTCGCTCTCGGCTACCAGCGCGGCGGCCTCGCCGGCGCGCTCGCGGCGTGGCTCGGGTTCACGTTCCCCTCGGCCGTGCTGATGCTGCTCTTCGCGGCGGGCTTCGGCGCGAACGCGGAACTGGGGAGCGCGGGCTGGCTGCATGGCCTGAAGGTCGCCGCGGTGGCCGTGGTCGCGCAGGCGGTGTGGCAGATGGCTCGCTCACTCTGCCCGGATTGGCCGCGCGCGCTGCTGGCCGCAGCGGCCGCGGCGGCGCTGCTGCTGTCTTCCGCCGCGTGGGTGCAGATCACGGTGATCGCCGCCGGTGCGGCGGCCGGTTGGTGGTGGCTGCGTGACCGCACAGCGGTTACGCGCACCGGCGATGTGGCGGCTGGCGGCCGCCGCCGCGTGGGGCTCGCGTGGCTCGCTGTCTTTGCGGCGCTGCTCGTGGGGCTGCCGTGGCTGGCGGCGGCGAGCGGCGCGGGCTGGGTGGCGGTGGTGGACCGCTTCTCCCGCTGTGGCGCGCTTGTGTTCGGTGGCGGACACGTGGTGTTGCCGCTGCTCGAGGCGGAGGTGGTCGGGCCCGGTTGGGTGACGCACGACACGTTTCTCGCCGGCTACGGTGCGGCGCAGGCGTTGCCGGGCCCGTTGTTCACGTTCGCCGCTTACCTCGGGTCGGTGAGCGGCGTCGGTCCCGGTGGAATCGCCGGTGGCGTGTTGGCGCTCGCGGCGTTGTTTCTGCCGGGCCTTCTGCTGGTGCTCGGCGCGTGGCCATTTTGGGAACGGCTCCGCGGTGCGCCGGCCGCGCAGGCGGCATTGCGTGGAGCGAACGCCGCGGTGGTCGGCATCCTCGCGGCGGCGTTCTGCCGGCCGGTGCTGCCGGCCGGCGTCACGGATCTGCGCTCGGGAGTGCTCGCGCTCGCGTTGTTCGCCGGCCTGCAATGGGCGCGGCTCCCGGCGTGGGCGATCGTCGCGGTCGCGGCGGCTGGCGGCTGGCTGTGGCTGTGACGCGGCTGCACCGGTGCGCGCGATGCGGCCGTCGGTGCGCCGGCCCTCTCCCGATGATCGATGGTCTGAATACCGATCAGTGCATGCCGCCGCCGGCGCGCAGCGCTTCGCCGGTGATCCAGCCGGCGGCATCGGAGGCGAGGAAGACGGCGACCTGCGCGATGTCGTCGGGCTGCCCGGTGCGCCCGAGCGGCGTCTGCGCCACGATCTGTTTCTCGAACTCGGAGCCGATGAAACCGGCGCCGCGCGAACCCTCGGTCTCGACCATGCCGGGATTGAGGGAGTTAACGCGGATCTTCCGGGGGCCGAGCTCCTTCGCGAGCACGCCGGTGATCGCGTCGACGGCGCCCTTCGTGGCGGTGTAGACCGCGCTATTGGGCGGTGTGAGGCTCGCGACGACGGAGCCGATGTTGAGGATGCTGCCACCCGTTTCCGGGAACAGTTTCACCGCCTCCTGCGTGGTGAGCAGCAGGCCGAGCACGTTCACGTTGAACTGGCGGTGGTAGTGCTCGGGCGTGATGGCCTCGAGCGGGGCGAACTCGTACACGCCCGCGTTGTTCACGAGGATGTCGAGCCGGCCGTAGACCTTCTTCGTCTCGGCGAGGAGGCGGGTGATGTCGGCGGGTTTGGCGACGTCGCCCTGGATGGCGACGGCTTTGCCGCCGGAGGCGGTGATCGCGGCGACGACCTGGTCCGCGCCGGCCTTGCTGCTGGCGTAGTTGACGACGACCTGGGCGCCGGCGGCGGCGAGGTGTTTGGCGATGGCGGCGCCGATGCCCTTGGAGGCACCGGTCACGAGGGCGGTTTTACCCGCGAGTTGGTGTGTATTCATACGGTTGGGTAGCTGAGTTGCTGAAATGAAAGGATGCGGTCAGGCCGCCTCGGGCAGCGCCGGATAGTCGGTGTAGCCGCGGGCTCCGGCGCCGTAGAACGTCGCCTGGTCGGGTGTGTTGAGCGGTGCGCCGGCGGCGAGGCGCCGCGGCAGATCGGGATTGGCGATGAAGAGCACGCCGAAGCCGGCGGCATCGGCCTCGCCCTTGGCGAGGAGCGCGGCGGCCTCCGCGGGCGTGAGGCCGTGGTTCGCGATGAATGGCCCGCCGAACGCGCTCTTCAGTTGCGGCCCGAGGCGGCCGGGCGCGAGGCTCTCGCGGGCGAAGAGAAAGGCGAGTTTCCGCCGGCCGGCCTCGCGGGCGACGTAGCCGAACGTCGCCGCCGGGTCGGAGTCTCCCATCGTGTGCGAATCGCCGCGCGGCGCGAGATGCAGACCGACGCGGCTCGCGCCCCAGACGGAGACCGCGGCGTCGACAGCCTCGAGCATGAGGCGCGCGCGGTTTTCAATCGGGCCGCCGTAGTCGTCGGTGCGGCGGTTGGTGCGGTCCTGAAGGAATTGGTCGAGCAGGTAGCCATTGGCGCCGTGGAGCTCGACGCCATCGAAGCCGGCGCGCTGGGCGTTCTCGGCGCCGCGGCGAAAGGCGGCGATGATCCCGGGGATCTCATTACGCTCGAGCGCGCGCGGCGTGACGTACGGTTTCTGCGGGCGCACGAGGCTCACGTGACCCTCGGCGGCGATGGCGCTCGGCGCGACGGGGAGTTTGCCGTCGAGGAAGAGCGGGTCGGAGATGCGGCCCACGTGCCAGAGCTGGAGGAAGATCCGGCCGCCGGCGGCGTGCACGGCGCGGGTGACGAGTTTCCAGCCCTCGACCTGCTCGTCGGACCAGATGCCCGGCGTGTCGGCATAGCCGACGCCTAGCGGGTCGACGGAGGTGGCCTCCGAGAGGATGAGTCCGGCCGAGGCGCGCTGGGCGTAGTACTCGGCCATGAGGGCGTTCGGCACGCGCGTGACGCCGGCGCGGGCGCGGGTGAGCGGCGCCATGATCACGCGGTTGGGGAGCGTGAGATCGCCGATGCGGAGGGGGTCGAACAACGAGGGAGCAGCAGTGGTATTCATGGTGTGGTGGAACGGGAACGGGTGCGATTCAGCGGCCGAGGTGGGCCAGCATCGCGGCCGGGTAACGTTCGCCGGCGGCGGCGCCGACGGGGAAGGCGGCATTGATCTCGGCGCGCTCGTCGGCGGTGAGGGCGACGGCGAGCGCACCGAGGTTTTGGTGCAGGTACTCCCGGCGTTTGGTGCCGGGGATGGGGACGAGGTCGTCGCCTTGCGCGAGCACCCAGGCGAGGGCGAGCTGCGCGGGCGTGCAGCCCTTGCGCGCAGCGAGGTCCTGGACGCGCGCGACGACGTCGAGATTGCGTTGGAAATTCTCCCCTTGGAAACGCGGCGACTGGCGGCGGTAGTCATCGGGTGCGAGGTCCTCGAAGCGTTTGAGTTGGCCGGTGAGAAAACCGCGACCGAGCGGGCTGTACGGTACGAAGCCGACGCCGAGTTCGCGGCAGGCGGCGAGGATGCCGTCGGTCTCCGGGTCGCGCGACCAGAGCGAGTATTCGGTTTGCACTGCCGTGATCGGGTGCACGGCGTGGGCGCGGCGGAGGGTTTCCGGGCCGCACTCGGATAGGCCGAGGTGGCGGACCTTGCCGGCGCGCACGAGCTCGGCCATCGCGCCAACCGTTTCCTCGATCGGCGTGGCCGGGTCGACCCGGTGGAGGTAATAGAGATCGACGTGCTCGACGCCGAGGCGGCGCAGGCTGCCGTCGATCGAGGTGCGCACGTACTCGGGCCGGCCGCTGACGCTGCGCCGGGTCGAATCGGCCGGATCGCGGACGATGCCGAACTTCGTCGCGAGCACGACGGCGGAGCGTGGGACTGGGGCGGTGCGCAGCGCGCGGCCGACGAGTTCCTCGTTGGTGTGCGGGCCATACATGTCGGCGGTGTCGAGGAAGGTGCCGCCGGCGGCGAGGAACGCGTGGATGGTGGCGAGCGATTCGGCGTCGGCGCGGGCGCCGTAGAATTCGCTCATGCCCATGCAGCCGAGGCCGAGCGCGGAAACGCGGAGGCTGGAGCGGCCGAGAGTGCGGGTGTTCATCATTGGACAAAGCAGTGGCTGGAACGGACGCGAGCGGCGCCCGGCGCGTGGGGATACGTGGTAGATGGCGGACTGACCGAGCGCGGCGGTGGCGCGGAATGCGGGACGGAAGCGACGGCGCTTCGTGCGTGATAGTTGACTGGTTATCTAGTTTTTCGGCGTAAAAGAGGCGCAGTCTGTGGGGCTGCGCTGGGAGCCGGATCAGGTGCGGGCGGGAAGCTGGTTGGGCGACTGGGCGCCGAGAAAGCTCAGGCCGATAGCGGGCAGTTCGCGGAGCACCTCGGGGTCGTTGAGTATGCGTGCCTGACTGACGCTGCCCTCGATCAACGCGGCAAATGCGAGCGCCTTCTGGGCGGGATCGCACGGCGGGATCGCGCCGGCGGCGACGGCATCGCGGATGGCGGACTCATAATACCGGCGTTTGCGGGCGAGCAACTCGCGGATCTTCAAGCTGATCTCGTCGTTGCAGGTGCAGGTCTCGGAACCCACGGAAACCACCGGGCAACCGAGCACCTTGCCATGCTCTTTCTTCACTTCGACCTGCCGTTCATAGATCGCGGCGAGGTAGCCGGAAAGGCGGGCGAGTGGCTCGAGCGAAGGGGAGAAGGCGCTGTCGAGCCGTTGTTTCCACGAATCGGTCCAGAGACGCTCGAGCGCAGCGATCGCGAGCTCGGACTTGGAGTCGAAGAAATAGTAGAAACTGCCTTTCTTCACGTCCGCGCGCTTGCAGATGTCGTCGATCGTGACGGCGCCGTAGCTCTCTTCCCAAATGAGATCGAGAGCGGCGTCCATCAGGCGTTCGTTGGCATCGGAGGTTCGGCCCATGACGTCGGGAGGAATAGTTGACCAAATAGTCTAGTCAAGCGTCCTGACGGTGTTTCCCCAGTTTTCTTGCGCAATGCGGCGGGCGTGGCGGGCGGGATGCGTTAAACGCCGGAGCATCTGCCGGCCTTCCGCCGTTGGCGCTTGAGAGGCGGTGCGCTTTAGCCGAATCGAACGCCCTCCTCATGCGTACACACTCGCTCCTCGCCATGACTCTCGCGCTCTCCACCGCCGCCGTTGCGGAAACCGCCGCGCCGACCGCGAACCCGGCGGCGAGTTACGACTGGCGCCGCACGGATCTTCCGCCGCCGGCCGCCGCCGCGATCCGCCTGTCGACGATCGGTTACACGGCCGAAGCCGTGAAGGCGGCGACGGTGCTCGCACCGCGTGCCGGGGCGTTTCGACTGGTCGAGGCGGAGAGCGGCGCGGAGGCGTTTCGCGGCGCGCTGTCGCAGGCGATCCGCACGGCGGCCACGGATACGGACGAGGAGGTGCGGGTGGCCGATTTCAGCGCGTTTGCGAAGCCCGGCCGCTACGTGCTGGAGGTGGACGGCGTGGGGAGATCCGAGCCGTTCGCCATCGGGCCGCAGGTGTGGAACGAGGCATTCCGGCTCGTGACGCGCGGCATGTATCTCTGGCGCTGCGGCACCGAGGTGCACGCCGAGTGGCGCGGCCGCACGTACCACCAGGCGCCCTGTCATCTCGAGGACGGACTGCTCGACGCCGTGGGCGGGCCGACCGGCGCGGTGCGCAAAGGCACGGGCGGCTGGCACGACGCGGGCGACTACAACAAGTACGTCGTCAACGCTGGCGTGACCGTGGGGCTGATGTTCAAGGCGTGGGAACAATTCCGCCCGGGGATCGAGGCGGTGGCGCTCGGTCTGCCCGAGAGCGGGCGCGGCCTGCCCGACCTGCTCGCGGAGTTGAAATATGAATTCGACTGGCTCTTCACGATGCAGGCGGACGACGGCAGCGCGTACCACAAGCTCACCGCGCGCGACTTCCGTTACTGGGGCCCGGCCGAGGGCGATCGGAGCCCACGGTTCTTCACTCCATGGGGCTCGACCGCCACAGCGGATTTCACGGCGATGATGGCGCTCGGCGCGCGGCATTTCCGCGAGTTCGACCCGGTGTATGCGGAGCGTTGCCTCGTGGCGGCACGGCGCAGCTGGGCGTTTCTCGCGGCACATCCCGGGAACCACGCGCCGGACCAGTCGGGCTTCCACACCGGCGGCTACGACGTGCCTGACTGGAGCCACCGTCTGTGGGCCGCGGCGGAGCTGTGGGAGACCACGGGCGAGGCGGAGTTCCTGGCCGAGTTCGAGCGGCGCGCGGTGTCGGTCGAGTTCTCGCTGCATGGCCCCGGCTGGGGCGACGTGCGCGACCTTGCGCTCGGTACGTATCTCACGAGTCGCCGCCCGGAGGCGCGCAACGCGGCGCTCGTGCGGCATCTGACCGGCAACCTGCTCGCGCAGGCCGGCCGCGTCGTCGAAGCCTGCCGCGTGAATCCGCACGGCCGGCCGTTTGGCGCGACGCGCGCGGATTTCTTCTGGGGCTGCAACGGCTCTGTCGCGGCGCAGACGTATCTGCTCCACCTTGCCGATCGGCTCAGTCCGCAGCCTGCGCCCGCGTACCGCCTCACCGCGCAGCAGGCGCTCGTGCATCTTTTCGGACGCAACTACCACGGGCGTTCGTACGTGACCGGGCTCGGCGCGAATCCACCCGAGCACCTGCACGACCGTCGCGGCGAGCCGGCCTGGCCGGGCTACCTCGTCGGCGGCCCGCATCCGGATGCGCGCCTCTATTTCGACGATTGGCGCGACCCCTCGCGCAACGAGATCGCGATCAACTGGAACGCCTCCCTGATCTACGCGCTCGCCGCCTTCGTGGCTCCGCCGGCGAAATGACTCCGTGGTGGCGGCGCGGTTGCGCGGTCCGTAGGTCGCCCGTGGGCGGGCTGCGCGTTCGCGCACGGCGAAGCCGCTCTCGCGCGCAGCTCCACGGCTGCGGATTTGCCAAACGTGGCTCCATCGAAGCAGGATCGCCGCCGTGCCCGTACTCGCCATTGTCCTGCCGGT
This sequence comes from Opitutaceae bacterium, assembly GCA_035298965.1. GTDB lineage: Bacteria > Verrucomicrobiota > Verrucomicrobiia > Opitutales > Opitutaceae > CAJCBL01. The sequence continues at coordinate 16,481 of DATGXO010000042.1, forward strand.
ATTTCTCGTCGTCGCGCTCGGCGTGGTGCTCACGCGCTCGCGGTTTCTCTCGGCGGCGCTGATCGGCGAGCTCAACCGCGTGACGTACTTCGTCGGCCTGCCGGCGTTCCTCTTCTCGAGCATCTCGAGCGCGACGCTCGGCGGCGGGCGCGCACTCGTGGTGTTCGGCGTGATGGGCGGGGCGACGTTGCTCGTGCTCGGGGCGGCCTTCGTCGTGGCGAAACTGCGGCGCGTGCCCGCGGAGTCGGTCGGGTCGTTCCTGCACGCGTCGATCCGTGGCAATCTCGCGTACGTGGGCCTGCCGGTGATCTCGCTCGCACTCGCGGCGCGCGGCGGCAGCGCGGTGTGGCCGGTGGCGCTGCTCGCGATGGCGCCGCTCACGGTGATCGCGAACGTGCTCGGAGTGTTGTTACTGCTCGTCGGCCACGGCAAACCGGGTCCCGGCGCGCTGCGCACGCTCCTTTGGCAGCTTGCGAGCAACCCGCTGCTGATCGCGAGCCTCGCCGGCGTGCTCTGCGCTGCGGCCGGCGTGCGGCTGCCGGTGTGGCTCGCGCAAGCGATCGCCGTGACCGGTCAGATGGCGCTGCCGCTGGCGCTGCTCTGCATCGGCGGCACGCTCGTGACGATCCCGCTGCGCGGGAAACGCACGCATGCGCTGATCGCCTCGATGCTGAAGGTCGGGGTCGCGCCGCTGCTCGGCTGGCCGCTCGCGCGCTGGATCGGGCTCGGGCCGGAGGAGACGTTGATCGCGCTGCTGTTTCTCGCCACGCCCACGGCCGCCGCGAGTTTCACGCTCGCCGGCAAACTCGGCGGCGACGAAGCGCTTGCCGCGAGCAGCGTGGTCATCAGCACCGCGCTCTCGATCCTCTCGCTCAGCGCGGTGCTCGCGCTGGTGTGAACGGCGCCGCGCGCACGGAGTGGCTCAGCCCAGCCGGTTGATCGTGCTGGCGGCGTAGCCGGCGCCGAAACCGTTGTCGATGTTCACCACCGTCACGCCGGGGGCGCAGCTGTTGAGCATCGCCAGCAGCGCGGCGATGCCGCCGAAACTTGCGCCGTAGCCGATACTTGTGGGCACGGCGACGATCGGCCTGTCGACGAGGCCGCCGAGCACACTGGGCAACGCGCCTTCCATGCCGGCCACGGCGACGATCGCGCGGGCTTGGCGGATCTTTTCCAAGCGACCGAGCAGGCGGTGCAGGCCGGCCACGCCGACGTCATACACGCGCTCGACGCGGTTGCCGAAAACTTCCGCGGTGATCGCGGCTTCCTCGGCGACGGGCAGATCGGATGTGCCGGCGGCGACGATGGCGACGTAGGTGGTCGGTGGAGCCGCGGGCGCGGGCGGGCGGCGCACGATGGTGCGCGAGAGCGGATCGTGGGCGAGCGAGGGCGAGAGGTCGCGGGCGGCGTCCCAGTGCGCGGGCTCGGCGCGCGTGGCGAGGATGGGGTTGGCGCCGGTGAGCATGCGCTCGAGGATGCCGCGGACCTGCGCGGGGGTCTTCCCGGCGCAGTAGATCACCTCGGGGTGGCCCGTGCGCAGAGCGCGGTGGTTGTCGATGAGCGCGTAACCGAGGTCGGCCGACGGGAAGTCCTTCAGCTCCGCGAGCGCGGCGTCGAGGGTGAGCACGCCGGTGCGGTAGCGGTCGAGGAGGTTGGCGAGAGCGGCGCGGTTCATGGAGGGAGTAGCGAGGGGCGGGTAGTGGGTAGCGAGTGGGCCGGAAAGGACGGAGAAGACGGACGAGTCACAGAGGTCACCGAGGGTGGAGGAGGGCACGGAGCGTCCGGGGCTTGTTGTAAACTCTTGTGGGAGCGAAACCGCAGGTTGCGCGGCGTTGGTGATGAAAGCTAAAGAACGACTTCTCTATGGTCTCCTCTGTCCTCTGTGCTCTCCGCGTCCAATCCGATTCAGGACTTCGCCTCGCGTTGGGCCAGTTCGGCGAGGATCTGGCGCTCGACTTCGCAGAGGGGAATCTGGTGGTCCGTCGCGAGACGGCGGAGGTCGTCGTGCTCGAGTTTTGATTTCAGCGGGCGGCCCTCGAGGAGGGCGGTCTTCACGCGGACCGGGCCGAGTTTCGTGTCGGTCTGCTCGAAGCGGCGCTCGAGGGCGAGTTTGCCGACTTCGCGGCGGCGGAGGCCGAACGTGGTGGTTTCGCGCAGGATGAGCTCGGTGAGCGCGACCTCCTTCTCCGGCGGGCAGAGCGCGGAGAGCGTGAGCGCCGGGCGCGATTTCTTCATCACGATGGGTGTGAGCCACGCATCGGAGGCGCCAGCGGCGAGCAGCATCTCAAGCACGTAGCCGGCGGTCTCGCCGGTGATGTCGTCGAGGTTGCACTCGAGTACGACGGCGGTGTCGCGCGGCACGGAACCCTCCTTCACCGAGGCTTCCGAGGGTTGAACTGCGCCCAAGAAGACGCGGAGGAGATTCGGGATCGGGCCGTCCTTGTGACCGATGCCGTAGCCGATGCGCTCGACGGTGAAATCGGTGCGGTCGGTGAACTCGGTGGCGCTCGCCGCGAGGATGGCGGCGCCGGTGGGCGTGGTGGTCTCGAATGGCACGGTGCCGAGCCGCGTGGGCGCGCCGCGCAGGAGATCGGCGGTGGCGGGCGCGGGCACGGCGAGGCGGCCGTGCGCGCATTTTACGAAGCCGCCGCCGAGCTCGATCGTGGAAACGAGCACGCGGTCAGGCTTCAGCCACTCGAGCGCGATTGCGGCGGCGACAATGTCGACGATCGAGTCGACGGCGCCCACCTCGTGGAAACCGACCTCCTCGACGGGCACGCCGTGGATCTTCGCCTCGGCCTTGGCGAGGCGGGCGAAGATCGCGAGTGCGCGCTGTTTCACGCCGTCGGCGAGTGCGCTGCGCTCGATCAGCGCGACGATATCGCGGTGGTCGCGGTGCTCGTGCGGCTCATGGCCGGGAGTGAGTGGTGCGTGGAGTTTGGCGACAGGCCTGTAGGCCAGGTCGGCGACTTGGCTGGCGGAACCGGAAGCCACCTCACCGAGGTGGCCTACCGACGGATCGGGTTCGCCGTCGAGCAGCACGTCGGCGCGGGTGCCGCCGATGCCTTTGCGGGAGTCGCGTGTGAAACGCAGCCTCCAGCCGGGCAGGCCGAGTTTGCGCAGCTCGCTCTCGAGGTGTTCGGGCGGCACGCCGAGATCGACCATGGCGCCGAGGTGCATGTCGCCGGAGATGCCGGCGGAGCAGTCGTAATAAAGGACGCGCGAGGTGGGGTCAGGCATGGGGAAACGGGGGTAGCTGGACGACGAAGTCGTTCAGCAGTTCGGCGTCGCTTCGGCTGAACGGCTGCGCCGTCCAGCCATGGCGGAAGTGTTTCGCGTGCGATTCGGCTGTCGGGCGTAAAGCCCGACCCACCATCGGAGAGCCTTCACGCATGGGGTGCGGGCGCGGGCTGCGCGGCGGCGGTGCCGGCGGGCAGGGCGCGGTTGAGGCTGCCCATCTGGTAGCCTTCGAGCTCGAGGCACACGTAGCGGAAGCCGGCGGCCTTGATCTCGCGGGAGACGGCGTCGAGCAGCTCGGCATCGAAGAAACGACTACGTTCTGCCGGCGCGACCTCGATGCGCGCGATGTCACCGTGGTGGCGCACGCGGCACTGGCGGAAACCGTGAGCGCGGAGCGTCTGCTCGGCGCGGTCGATGGCGCGGAGTTTCTCGAGCGTGATGCGTTCGCCGTAGGGAACGCGCGAGCCGAGACAGGCGGCGGCGGGTTTGTCCCAGGTGGGCAGGCCGAGCTCGCGGGAGAGTTCGCGGATGTCGGCCTTGCGCAGGCCGGCGGCGCGCAACGGGCTGACGACCTTCAGCTCCGCGAGAGCGGTGAGGCCGGGGCGGTAGTCGGATTCGTCGTCGAGGTTTGAGCCGTCGAGCACGGTGGCGATGCCGTGTTGCTGCGCGACCTCGGCGATGCGGGCGAACTCGATCTTTTTGCAGTGGTAGCAGCGGTTGACCGGGTTGGCGGCGACGGGCTCGTCGAGCTCGGGATCGTCGATGAACACGTGGCGGATGCCGGTGAGCGCGGCGACTTCACGCGCGGTGGCGAGGTCGTCGCTCGGCATCATCGGACCGGTGACGGTGATCGCGAGGGCGTCGTCGCCCACGGCGTCGCGCGCGGCGCGGCAGAGGAAACTGCTGTCGACCCCGCCCGAGAACGCCACGGCGACGCGGCCGTGCGAGGCGAGGATGGCGAGAAGCCGCTGGTACTTCTCGTCGAGAGTGGAAGGGGATGAACTCACAACGGGGATGGTAGACCGCTTTTGTGCGCCGCGGTTGCGGGCGAGGCCAGTGGAAATCCCGGCGGACGCATTCCTCCGCCGTCGCGAGTGCGCGTGGCGCGTGCTGCGGGAGTGTCGCCGGCTCCTGCGGAGGTCTTGCGCTCGGCGAAACTTTCGCCCCATCTCGGACTCTCGTTCTCGTGCGCCCCGTCTACCCAACGCGCCGCCCCGTTCGGCTCCGTTTTGCCCAGATCTGCCTGCCGCTCGCTTGGCTGCTGGCGGCGGGCTTCCATCTGGACGCGCTTCAGCTCTACGCGTGGACGACGATGGCGCTGCGCTTCGCGCGCAACGAAAGCGTGGGCGACGCGATCGTGACGACGCTCAAGCCCGAGAGCATGTGCCACCTCTGCCACGCGGTGAAACGTGCGCGCGAGCAGCGGCGGGAACTCCCAGTGCTGCCCGCCGCCGACGGGAAACCACTGATCGTCTTCCTCGCGCTGCCGGTCGTGGTGCTGCCGGAGCCGCCGGGTTCGCCGCTTCAAGCCGGCGCGGCTCGTGAAAACGGCATCGGGCGGGCGCGACCGCCGCTGCCGCCGCCGCGTCGCTGGGCGCGCGTGTGAACTGATCATCCGCCCCGCCATGTCGGCGGAGGCTCATCGCACGTTTGCCGTGTTAGCTGGCAACGCGTGCTCCGCCTGCTCGGTGCGAGCTCTCGCACCAGTCTCTGCCGCTGCCCGGCCCCGCCGGTCGCCGCGGCGCCCTGCCCATCGTTACCATGAACCGTTTTCTTCTCACACTCACCTGTTCCACTCTCGCGGCTCTGTCGGCCTTCGCCGAGGAGCCGACGAAACTCGATCCGTTCGTCGTCACCGCGCCGCGCGACGACGCCCCGCTCACCACCACCGCCGATCCGCGCGCCCCCGCGCAACCGCTGCCGGCGCACGATGGCGCCGACGTGCTCAAGTCCATCCCCGGCTTCTCCGTGATCCGCAAGGGCGGCACCGACGGCGATCCCGTCTTCCGCGGGATGGCCGGCTCGCGCGTGGTCGTCGCCCTCGACGGCCAATGCGTGCTCGGCGGCTGCGGCAACCGCATGGATCCGCCGACCGCCTACGCGTTTCCCGGAGCCTACGATCGCGTCACAATCCTCAAGGGACCGCAGACCGTGTTGCACGGTCCCGGCAACTCCGCCGCCGTCGTGCTTTTCGAGAACGATCCGCTGCGCTTCGCCGCGCCCGCCGCCAGCCTGCGCTCCTCGCTCGTCGCCGGCAGCGACGGGCGTTTCGACGCCCTGCTCGACGCCCGCGCCGGCCGCGCCGAGGGCTATGCGCGCGTCGATGGCACCTACACTCGCGGCGACGACTACGCCGACGGCTCCGGGCGCGATGTGCACTCGGCGTATGAGCGCTGGAGCACCAACGCTGCCGTGGGCTGGGCGCCCGACGCGCACACGACGGTCGAGCTCTCCGGCGCGCGCAGCGACGGCGAGGCCGCCTATGCCGACCGCGCGATGGACGGCGTGAAATTCGACCGCGAAAACCTCGGCCTGAAGGTGAAACGCGAGGCGCTCTCCGACCTCGTCCGCAGCATCGAGCTCCAGCTCGGCTACAACTACGTCGACCACGTGATGGACAACTATTCGCTGCGGGACTTCGTGGCGTCGATGATGATGCCCGCGCCCGCGGTCTCGAATCCCGACCGCCGCACGATCGGCGGCCGCGCGCTGGTCCGGCTGGCGCCCGCGGAGAGCATGCAGCTCGCGCTCGGCGTCGACCACCAGGAGAACCGGCACAGCGTGCGCAGCACGAGCAACGAGACCACGATGCCCTACGAAGCGAAGCCGCGCACCCGCGACGGCGATTTCGCGCAGTGGGGCGCGTTCGGCGAGTTGACTCAGAAACTTGACGACGCCGACCGGCTCGTCGGCGGCTTCCGCCTCGACCGCTGGCGCGCGACGGACCGCCGCACGAGCGTCGCCACCGGGATGATGGGCAGCGCACCCAATCCAACCGCCGGCCAGCGCCGCAGCACGGAGCTGCCCAGCGGCTTCCTCCGCTACGAACGCGATCTCTACGTGTTACCCGGCACGGTCTACCTCGGGCTGGGGCGCACCGAGCGTTTTCCCGATTACTGGGAGCTGATCAAAAACGAGAGCGCCACGAGCGTGAGCGCTTTCCGCGTGCCGACGGAAAAGACCATACAGCTCGACACCGGCCTCGGCCTGCGCACGGAGAAGTGGTCGCTGAACGCCTCGCTCTTCGCCAACCGCATCGACGATTTCCTCCTCGTGCAGAGCGGCTTCACGAAACCCGCCGGCATGATGGGCACGCGCGCCGCCACGATCACGCGCGCGATCGACGCCGAGACCTGGGGCGGCGAATTCTCCGCCAACTACCGGCTCACCGAGCGGTGGCGGGTCGACACGACGCTCGCGTACACCCGCGGCCGCAACCGCACCGATGGCGGTCCGCTCGCGCAGATCCCGCCGCTCGAGGGCCGGCTCGCGCTCGCGTACACGCAGGCGAGCTGGTCGGCGGCGGCCTTGCTCCGCGCCGTGGCGCGACAGGACCGCGTCGCGATCGGCCAGGGCAACATCGTCGGCCAGGACATCGGCGCGACGCCCGGCTTCGCGGTCGTGTCGCTCAACGCGAGCTGGCGCGTGCGCCCGTGGGCGCGGCTTTCGGCCGGCGTGGACAACGTGTTCGACAAGACCTACGCCGAGCACATCAGCCGCGCCGGCGCAGCGGTCTCCGGTTTCGAGCAGACCACCCGCGTGAACGAGCCCGGCCGCACCCTCTGGACGCGACTCGACGTGAGCTTCTGAGCGCGCGTTGTCCGCAGCGCTGCCGGCGCCGGAGTGGACGCCGGCAGTTCTCGACTGCCATCACCGATGGCGTCTGGCAGCCGTTGAACGAGCGGCGGGAACGAGTATGGTGCAGTGCCGCATTCTGCGGTTCGCCATGATCGTCGATCTCGCCGCGCAACACGCCATGGACCGGCTCGGGAAAGTCGGTTTCGACCGGCTCTTCGAATCGGAGCGTATCCTCGCAACGGTGTGGCAATTCGCGGCGGGTGTCGCGAACCACGGCTTCGCCGGGTACTACTTGAGCCGGCGGGGCGATCTGGCGTTCCACGCGCCGGAGGCGCTGCGAGCGATCGGCGCGGAAGGACTCGCCGCACTCGCGGCCGAGGCCAACGCGCAGTTCGGCGCGGCCGGTCCGTCGCCCGATCCGAAGCTTCGCGCGGAGCAGGTGAAACAACTCGGCGAGGAGGCGCACCGCGTATTCGACGCATTGGAGCGGCGCTACTTCGAGGCGGAGGAGAGCATCGATCGCCTCTTCGAGGCGTGGTACGAGAGCGAGACCAGCGCCCACCGCACGATGCGTTGAGGCCGGCGGCGCGAGATTGCGCGGCACAACGGCATTGCGGACGCCGCTGGCGCGGCTTCACGGTGAAGAGATGGCTTCCGCCCAGTTGATTCTGCAGTCGGTCGAGTTCGCGCATCCGGGGATGACTGCGCCGTTGTTCACGGAGCTGACCGTGCAGTTTCCCTCGGGCTGGACGGGCATCGTCGGGCCCAATGGCGCGGGCAAGACCACGCTGCTCCGGGTCGCCACGGGCGAACTCGCGGCACAGAGCGGCACGGTGCAGCGACAGGGGCTGGCGCTCTACGTGGCGCAGCGCACCGACGAGCCGCCGGAGTTCTTCGAGGATTTCATCTGGGCGCCCGACGCCGCGGTGCTCAAGGCGCGGTTGCGCGTGAGCGAGGACTGGCCGGAGCGCTGGGCGACGTTGAGCCACGGCGAACGCAAACGCGCGCAGATCGCGGTGGCGCTCTGGCGCGAGCCGGCGGTGCTCGCACTCGACGAACCGAGCAACCACATCGACGCCGAGGCGCGGCGGTTGCTCCGGGGGGCGCTCGAGGATTTCGGCGGTATCGGATTGTTGGTGAGCCATGACCGCACACTGCTCGACGGACTTTGCTCGCAGTGCCTGTTGCTTGATCCGCCGTCGGCCGTGCTGCGCCCGGGCGGCGTGACGGAGGCGCTGGAGCAGCAGGAACGCGAGGAGACGTTTGTGCAGGGCGCCAACGACGCGCTGCGCCGCGCGGCGAACCGGCTCCAGGCGGAGGCGCAGCGGCGCCGGGTGATCGCCGACCAGAAGGCCGCGGCGGCGCGTGGTTCGAAGCAGAAAAAGATTCCCGCCAACGACCACGACGGCCGCGCGATGCGCAACCTCGCGAAGTTGACCGGCAAGGACGCGTACGCCGGCAAGATGGCCGCGCAGATGAAGCAGCGCGCGGGCAAGGTGGCGGCGCAGCGCGCCGAGTTCGCGGTGAAGAAACGCTACGAGACCGGGATCTGGGTAGACGGTGCGTCGTTCATGCCGCGGGATTTCCTGCTGCGGCTGCCGGCCGGCGAGCTGCCGTTGGGCGGCGGGCGTGTGCTGCGTTTCCCGGATCTGGCGATCGGCGGCACGAGCCGCATAGCGTTGAAGGGCGCGAACGGACTCGGGAAGAGCACACTCGTGCGGTTTCTGCTCGGGCGGCTGCAGCTGCCGCAGGAGAAAGTGGTGACAGTGCCACAGGAGATCTCCGCCGAGGAGTCGCGCGCGTTGTTGGAGGCGATCAAACGGCTGCCGGACGAGGAGTGCGGCCGGGTGATGACGACGATCAGCCGTCTCGGCTCGCGGCCGGCGCGGTTGTTGGAGAGCGCGCTGCCGAGTCCGGGCGAGGTGCGCAAGCTGCTCCTCGCGTTGGGCATCGTGCGCGGTCCGAATCTCATCGTGATGGATGAACCGACGAACCACATGGACCTGCCCGGCATCTTGTGCCTCGAGGAGGCCCTGACGGATTGCCCGTGCGCGATGCTACTGGTGAGCCACGACGAGGCGTTCCTCGACAAGATCACCGAGACGGATTGGCGGCTCACGCGGGATGCCACCGGCGACACGCGGCTGGAGATCCGCACGGTGCGGTGATGCGACTGCTGGCGTGGGCGAGAGTTGAAGTGGAAGGAGTAGGTTGAAGCGTGGCGGAGGGTTTGCGGCGGCGGTTGCCCTGGCGGGGGCGGGCGGCTTTGTTCGCGGCGACATGCACATCCCCGATGGATTCGTCGACGTGAAGACGGCAGCGACGGCGGCGGCGCTGGCGGCGACCGGGCTCGGCGTGGCGTTGCGGCAGGCGAACCGCGAACTGCCGCCGCGGCAGGTGCCGATGCTCGGGCTCGGGGCGGCCTTCGTCTTCGCGGCGCAGATGGTGAACTTTCCGGTCGCGGGCGGCACCTCGGGGCACCTGATCGGCGGGGCGCTGATCGCCGCGCTGCTCGGATTGCCGGCGGCGGTGATCGTGATGACGACGGTGCTGCTCG
>DATGXO010000043.1:0-8231 GCA_035298965.1 Opitutaceae bacterium
CGGGCCTGGCACGGAAGCAATTGCCGGCGAGGGCAAGATCATCACCGCCGGCGGCATGGACAGCCACATTCACTTCATCTGCCCGCAGCAGATTGAAGAGGCGCTGATGAGCGGCCTCACCTGCATGCTCGGCGGCGGCACCGGCCCCGCGCATGGCACGCTCGCGACCACCTGCACACCGGGCGCCTGGAACATGCATCGCATGCTCGAGGCGGCCGAGGCGTTCCCGATGAACCTCGGTTTCCTCGGCAAGGGCAACTGCGCAACCGCGAAACCCCTACGCGAGCAGATCCTCGCCGGCGCCATCGGCCTCAAGCTCCACGAGGACTGGGGCACCACCCCCGCCGCGATCGACACCTGCCTCGGCGTGGCCGACGAACTCGACGTCCAGGTCGCCATTCACACCGACACGCTCAACGAGTCCGGCTACGTCGACGACACCCTGCGCGCCTTCAAGGGCCGCACCATCCACACCTTCCACTCCGAGGGCGCCGGCGGTGGCCACGCGCCCGACATCATCCGCGTCTGCGGCGAGGCCAACGTCCTCCCCTCCTCGACCAATCCCACCCGCCCCTTCACGGTCAACACCATCGACGAGCATCTCGACATGCTCATGGTCTGCCACCACCTCGACTCGAAGATCCCGGAGGACGTCGCCTTCGCCGAGTCGCGCATCCGTCCCGAGACGATCGCCGCCGAGGATTGTCTCCACGATCTGGGCGCGATCTCGATGATGTCGTCCGACTCGCAGGCCATGGGCCGCATCGGCGAAGTCATCTGCCGCACCTGGCAGACCGCACACAAGATGAAGGTCCAGTTCGGCGCGCTTGCCGGCGCCTCGCATGCCGACGCCGACAACTTCCGCGCGCTCCGCTACCTCGCGAAGTACACCATCAACCCCGCGATCGCGCACGGCATCAGCCACGTCGTCGGCTCCATCGCCGTCGGCAAACTCGCCGATCTCGTCATCTACAAGCCCGCGCTCTTCGGCGTGAAGCCCGAGATGATCCTCAAAGGCGGCTTCATCGCGTGGGCCAACATGGGCGACCCCAACGCTTCGATCCCCACGCCCCAGCCGATGTTCTACCGCCCGCAGTTCGGCGCCTTCGCCCGCGCGCGCACCAGCACCAGCCTCACGTTCGTCAGCGCCGCCTCGCTCCGGCAGAAGCAAGGTATCCGCGATCTGGGCCTCCAACGCGAACTCGTCGCCGTGAAACGCTGCCGCAAGATCGGCAAACGCGACATGGTCCTCAACGACGCGCTCCCGAAGATCGAGGTCGATGCCGAGACCTACACCGTGAAAGCCGACGGCGTCCACCTCACCTGCGAGCCCGCCAAAGTCCTCCCGATGGCCCAGAGGTACTTTCTGTTCTGAAGCACGCCTGCGAGGTAGGAGCCTGCTTGCAGGCGTTTCAGCTCTCACCCGAGCCGCAAACCGCGCGGGTCCTGCCGCGCATCCCAGAACCGCGCGATCTCGATCACACCCCGTGCTTCGTCCACCGGTAGTAGACGACGAACCAAGGTCGATGGACGATCCGGCGAACTCCGGCGCGTGCCTTCACCTCGACTCCACGCTTCGGAAATTGCGCCAGTGACAATGCTCGATCGACCAACGCATGCCCGAGTCGCGCTGCCGCCTCCGGATTCTTCTGCGCCAGAAACGCCACCACTTGGCCAAGGTCGCGTCCGGCTTGGGCCGAGAAAACTACCTTCCAGTCCATGTCGCGATCTGTTCGCGAACTTGGTCGGCGGTCAGTGTCGGCTCAGCCTCCAGCGAACGCAGCCCGGCATCGATCGCCATAAGCACTTCCGGCGACTCTTCGGGCAGAAGCCGCGCCGCGATCCAGTCCGCCACCTCCCGCATTTGATCCGGCGAGAACTTTTCCAAGGCGGCCTCGACTTCGCTCACGGTGCTCATGCCCGGGAGCATGCGAGATCCACTTGGGCCGGCAAGTCCGCCCTCGGTGGCGTCTGCCGCCAGATCGGCAAAGGCGACATGATCCTCAACGACGCCTCGCCCAAGATCGAAGTCGATCCCGAGTCCTACACCGCGAAATCCGACGGCATCCACCTCACCTGAGGGCGCAGCCAGGGTCCTCCCTACGGCCCAGCGGTGATCCCTGTGCCAACGCTCGCAATGATTCGCTCAGGTGCCGACTCCGTCTTGAGACCCGCCCCATCCCGCCGGTTTTCGCATCGCGACCGCTGGGCTATTTCCGACACCGTCGCAAGTGATGCCCGTCTCCCCGATACCTACCCCCTCGATTTCCCGCGACTCCCTGCAAGGTTTCGAAACTTACGTCCTGCGCACCGCCGCGATCGAACTGATCCTCGTCCCGGCGCTCGGCGGACGGGTCGTCAGCCTGCGCGACCGCCGCAGCGGCCGCGAATGGCTCTGGCACCGTCCCGAGGCGAACTGGCTCTGGGCCAACCGGCGCGGCGACAACTTCGGCAACAGCCCGCAGGCCGGTATCGACGAATGCCTGCCCTCCGTCGCCGCCTGCCAGCTCGATGGCCGCGACATCCCCGATCACGGCGAACTCTGGTACCAATCGTGGACCGTCGACGAATCGGCACTCGCGCGCCGCGAACTGAGTATCGGCGCCGATCTCGAAACACTTCCGCTGCGTTTCCGGCGGAGCATCGTCGCCGTCGAGGACTCCGTGCTGGAATTCCGCTACCAGCTCGAAAACCGCGGCGAGCGCGCGGAACCGTTTCTCTGGTGCCTGCACCCGCTGTTCACGATTCGCGAGGGCGACCGCATCGTGCTTCCCGCCGAGGTGACCACCCTGCGCCTCAACGGCGGTCTGGGCGTGCCGATCACCTTCGGCGATGTTTGGCGCTACCCCGAGCCATTCCCGGGTATCGCGCTCGAACGGCTCGTCTGCCCCGGCGGCGAGGGCGCGTGCGTCAAGGGTTTCGCCGGGCCGCTACGCGAAGGTCGCGCCGCGCTCGTCAACGACCGCACCGGCGACGGATTGGAGCTGCAGTGGGATGCCACCCAAGTCCCCATGCTCGGCCTCTGGCTGAACCGCGGGCTCGCCGGTTTCCACCATGTCGCGCTCGAGCCGACACACGGAGCGCCGGACTCGCTGGCCGATGCTGTCCACCTCTGGAAACAGCATGCCGTGATCGCTCCGGGAGCCCGCATGGAATGGTCCGTCCGCTGGACGCTGACCGCCGCAGCGCGTCCGCTGTGATTCGCCGGGCGCCGCGGATCATCGCGGCGCCCGGGTGCGGATCCGGTACCTCTGCCACCGGCTAGTCTCTCCGCCGGTAATGTGCGGTCATGAACCGGTGCCACTGGCCGTCTTCGCCGAGCACCTGCGAGGTGAGCACCCGGTGGTCGTCGCTCCTCAACTCGATCATGTCTTTGTACGTGGCCATCTTCCCCTCAGTGGACATGTCGGGGCCCTGGGCGGTAAGCGAGAGGACCCGTTTGGCAGCGTCGAGTTCGCCATCGTAGACCCAGAGGTGGGTCATCATCGAGCCGAGCCAGGTGCCGACGAAGCGCTTCTTCTGCGGGTCGTAACCGAGGGTCAGCAGCATCGTCGCCTTGCCGCCGCCCGGCATTTCGCCATGACCCTCGCCTTGTATCCAGATGTCTCCGATCGCGCGGACGGTCTCGGTGCCGGAGTGCTTCATCGGCGGCTGCCCGGGCTCCATGATCGCTTCGGACTCGAAGAGCCACTCGCCCACGAGTTTCTGCAGCCAGCGATGCTCTTCCTGCGGTTCGGCGTTCATGCACGCCTGGGTTTCCTGCTGCTTCGTTTCCATCGGTAGTTCTCCTTTGCGTTTGGTGGTTTTCGCTTTGGGGCCGCCCGACACCGGGTAGCGCGAGTGAGCGGAGTTTCAATCGGACCGGGCATCTTTCCCTTCCATCGACCCGCGACGGTCGGAATATGGCGACAGGCCGAGACCCGACCCCGCTCTCATCCGCCTGTTTCCTGCTCGGATTCGAGCGGGTGCCTCGCAGCGTTGGTCCCCGCCACACCTCGCCCACTTCCGCCGTCGTGATGAATACCCATTCCCTCCCCCAACGCCTCGACACCGCCCGCCTCTATTTGCGGCCGTACCACACCGAGGACGCGCCGTGGTACTTCACGATGGCGCAACGCAACCGCGACCACCTCGCGCGGCACGAGTCCGGCAACGACATCTTCAACATCCATTGCCTCGACGATGCCGCCGCTGTGCTTGGCGCGTTCGCCCGCCACTGGCACGTGCGCTCGGCCTATCCGCTCGGCGTGTTCCTGCGCGATACCGAAGAATTCGCCGGCCAGATCTACCTCAGCGTGACCGACGCCGCGCTGCCCGCGCTCAATCTCGGCTTCTTCGCCGACTGCACGCACGTGAACCAAGGCTATCTCACCGAAGCCGCGCGTCGCGCCGTCGCGTTCGCGTTCGACGATCTCGGCGCGCACCGCGTCGGCCTCTGGTGCGACGACACGAACCTGCCCAGCCGCCGCATCGCCGAACGCTGCGGGTTCCAGCTCGAGGGGCATGTGCGCGAGGACAAACGCCACCCCGACGACACTGTCACCGGCTCGCTCTGCTTTGGGTTATTGCGCAGCGAGTACAACTCAACGAGCAGCGCATAGTTCCTGAAATGGGTGGCACACGGTGCACCCCGTCCGGATCAGGCTTCAGGGCCTCAACGAAGCAGTTGGACACGGAGGCCACTGAGAGGAGGCAGAAGAGCACAGAGAGTTCGGACCGAAAGGAATCAGAAAGCCACTCACCATTTGGGAAAGTGCCTCAACGCGCGCCTCCGCTCTACCAAGCAATTCCCTGTGACCTCCTCCGGTCTCTCCTCCCCCTCTGTGACCTGTCTGAACTGCCGTTTCCCGGCTGAGTTCATCGCCTCCCGCGCCGCCGATTCATGCGCGGCGCGGGTCCATCAGTGCAGCTCGCCTCACTCCACCGTCTTGAACCAGGCGTCGATCGGCTGGCGCACCGGCTGGAACTGGTTCACGTGGCTGCTCGGCGTCGGGCGGCCGAAGGGCAGACCGGCGATGAAAAGCGTATCTTCGGTGCCCGGGATGTGTTTCCGCAGCAGGTCCGGGTAGATCATCACGCTGAACTGCGGGCACGAACCGAAGCCGAGCGCCGTAAGCCCGAGCATCAGGTTATCCAGTACAAAGCCGCAGTCGAGGAACGTGCCGTAGGCGAACGCCGAGGCCTGCGTGCCGAGGAAGAACATCTGCTTCGCGCCAAAGAACCGGAAGTTCTCCCGGTCGTGCGCCGTGCGCTTCTCCATCTCGTCGCGGCCGATGCCCTTGTGCTTGAAGATGCCGATGCCGACGTCCTTCGCGCGCGCCGCCCATTCGGCGGGAAGCGGATTCGGCGAGTACTGGTAACCGGGCTTGGCCGGCGTCTTCGCGTCGAACGCCGCGAGATAGTCGGTGCGCAACGCCTCGAGCGCCGCTCCCTGCACGAGGTAGAGGCGCCACGGCTGGGTGTTCTTGGAGCTCGGGGCGCGGCCGGCGGCCTCCACGAGCTGACGGATCGTCTCCGCCGGCACGAGTTCGTCGGTGAACTCGCGGATCGAGCGGCGGGCATGCATGGCGTCGAGAGCGTTCATCATGACGGGCGAATGAACACGCCGCCGCGAACCCGGTCGAGGAGATAGCTGGCGGCACCGCGCACGAGCAGAACTGCTTCCTTCAGGGCCGCATCCAGCCGGTGGGGCGGGCTTTACGCCCGCCATCTCGGCGCGAGCCAATCCGACAGGCGTGGGTATCACCCCTGGGCGCACTCGGGGACAAGCCGCGCACTGCGTGACTCGCAGCGCCGCCGCAGCCTCAACGGCGGCGGCACCACGGCGCCGCGACCTCCTTTCCGCCACGCACCTTGGTGGCAACAGCGACGCGGTGCACCTCCGGAGCATGTCAACTAATGGTTGACGTGATCGCGCTCCGCGTGCCCCGGGAGAACGGGACGGTCTGGATTGCCTCGTTTCCGCGCGTAGGAACGGGTCACGCTGGCGGCTTGCCCTCGCGCACGGCCATGAGCCACGCGACGAGTTGCAGGGTGCGCTCGGCGTCCGGCATGCGGGTCCGCGCCTTCACGATCGCGTGCACCGCCTGCCGGTCCAGCCCGAGCAACCGTGCGAGTTGCGCCTGCGCGCCGTGTTTCTCGAGGTGCGGCGCGAGCTCGGCCAGCAACGCGTTCCAGAGCGGTGTGTCCTTGCCGGGCCGCAGCGTCTTGCCACTGCCGTCGCGGCGTTTCTCGAGGCGGAATGCCTTGCTGCTTTGTTTCGCGATCTCCTTCGCGGCGTCGATCAGGAGAAGGTCAAGGGTGAACGGCTCGTCGGTGCGTGGGCGGGTGGACATGGATGGGATTTTCTTCACGTCAACTATTGGTTGACGCGCTCCGAGGCAAGCCCGGGCTGGGACTTGCCGTCATGCGAGGCCCCGCACACCATCGCGGCGTGTTTTCCCTTCCCTGGAACGTGGCCCGCTGGGTTCGCTGGTCTGTCGCGGTATTGCTGTTCGTCGGGGCCACCGCGTTCGTGCCGCGTTGGTGGTGTGGCCGTGAGGGCGCGCGCTACTACACCGGCGATCCTGCGACCGTCGCTGCGCTTGCGCGCCATGTCGCCGGCACCATGGCGCGCGGCGTGAGCGACTCCGACTTCACTTCGGACAGCGCGCGCTTCCGCGGCGAGTGGCAGTTCGGCACCCACCAGATGGCGGCGCTCGGTCTGCTCCAGACCTGCCGTCAGCATCCGGAGCTCCGCGACGAGCTGCGCCCCGGCATCGAGAACGCCATCGCCGGGCTGCTCTCGCCCGCTGTCCGCGCCTTCGACGCCCAGTCGTGGGGCGAGGACGCGCTCGATTCGCTCGACGGCCCGTACGGCCACGCGGCCTACCTCGGTTACCTCAACCTCGTGCTGGCGCTCGACCGCGCGACCTTCGCCGACTCACGCCATACCGCGCTCAACGATCGCATCTCTGCCGCCCTTGCCCGGCGTTTCGGTGCTGCATCGCACCAGATCATCGAGACCTACCCCGGCGAGGCCTACCCGGTCGACAACGCCTCCGGGCTCGCCTCGCTGCTCCTGCACCAGCGCGTCACGGGCATCGATCACGCCGCCGCGCTCACCGGCACGCTTGAATGCTTCCGCACCCGTTGGCGCGATCCGCGGACCGGCTTATTGCAGCAGGCACTCGATCATCGCTCCGGTCAGGCGATGGACCGAGGACGCGCCAGTGGTACGGCGCTCGCCGCCTACTTCCTCGCACTCGCCGATCCCGAGCTTGCGCGCCCGTTCTTCCGCTCGTTGCGCACGCATCTCGCCGGCTCGATTCTCGGCTTCGGCTATGTCGACGAGTACGCCGCCGGCGAACGTGGCGGTGGCGACATCGATTCAGGCCCTTTGATCTTCGGCATGAGCCCGTCCGGAACCGGCTTCACCATCGCGACCAGCCGAGTGTTCGGTGATCGCGCGCTCTACGTGAGCCTCGCGCGGACGGCCTACCTCATGGGTGCGCCGGTCGCGCAGGGGGACGAACGTTTCTTCATCACAGGCGGACCGCTCGGTAACGCCATCCTGCTCGCGATGTTCACCGCTCAACCCGTTGTCCGATGAAACGCCGCTCGCCCTCGCTCCGCCGGATCCTGATCGAAGCCGCCGCGCTGGTCGCGGTGCATTTTGTCCTCCTGCGGATCCTGGCCCGCGCGAATCTGCTCGAACATCTGCTCGCCCCCGGCGCCGACTCGCGCTTCGCGCTCGGCGTAACAGCGGTGTTTCTGCTGCTGCGCGTCTTCTTCTTCGTTTTCGTGCCCGGCTGGCTGCTCGTGCGGCTTTGGCTGTGGGCTACGCGCATCCGTGCAGATCGCACTTGAGAGATTACTCAAGCGCTCAGAAACGCACGCCAGCCGCCGAAGGCGGTCACGTCGCGGGCGCCTTGGACGGCGATCGCCTCGCAGAGGAAACTTTGCACCGCGGTGCCGTCTTCAAGCGTGATCGTGCCGATGCCGAGCGGTGCCGGGATTCCGGCGACGAAACGGCCGTAACCGGCCAGCGGCACGCGCCAAACCTCGACCTCGATTGCGCCGCCGCCCTCGGCGACGCGGATCAGACCGGGCTTGGGCGGCGTGGTGCCGGGGAGCGCGTAGAGCTTGTAGGTCAGCGCGGTACGCGTCGTGCGCTCGAGCGTGGCACCGAGTTGGGTGAGCTGCCAGTTGAGCGGCAGGCCGCTCAGGTGTGCGCCGCAGACGGCGACCAG
>DATGXO010000044.1:0-2335 GCA_035298965.1 Opitutaceae bacterium
GCAGCGCGCCGTGAAGGAGAGCGGAAGTGTTCATGGATGTTGTCGGGTTTGCGGGCGCCGGAGTGTTCGGCGCCGCGCCGCGATGTCCATGCTCCACCACCGCCCTCGCCCACGTTCACACTTTCGTTGCGAGGCGAGAGAGCGCCACCAGCTCATCCGAGCCGAGACGATTCAAATGAGCCACGAATGGATGCGAACACACGCGAATCGACCAGCCGACCGTTGGCGCTCGAACGTGCGGTGATCTCGCCTCCACTGGTGCATCCGAAAGATCCTCCGGAATTCGCGTTCATTCGCGTCCATTAGCGGGTCCTTCTGCCCGATCACGGCTCGCCGCTGCCCTTACGAGTTGTCCCCGTCGAGCAGGTTGCCGAGGCCGCCGAGCACGGAGCCTTCGCCCTTGCTCTTGCCGCCGCCCTTGCGCGCGGCGGCGAAGATGCGGTCGGCCATGCGGCTGAAGGGCAGCGATTGCAGCCAGACCTTGCCGGGCCCGCGCAGCGTCGCGAAGAACAGCCCCTCGCCGCCGAAGAGCGCCGTCTTGATCCCGCCCACGAACTTCACGTCGAAATCCACGCTGGGTTGGAAGGCCACGATGCAGCCCGTGTCGACGCGCAGCATCTCGCCGGGAGCGAGCGTGCGCTCAGTGATCGTTCCGCCGGCGTGCAGGAACGACCAGCCGTCGCCCGTGAGCCGCTGCATGATGAAGCCCTCGCCGCCGAAGAGGCCCGTGCCGATCTTCTTGTTGAACGCGATGTCCACGCTCACGCCCTTCGCGGCGCAGAGGAACGCGTCCTTCTGCGCGATCAACGTGCCGCCGATCTCCGACAGATGCACCGGGATGATCTTGCCCGGGTACGGCGCGCCGAACGCCACGTGGCGTTTCCGGTCACCGCGGTTCAGGTACACCGTCATGAAGAGCGACTCGCCCGTGAGCAGCCGCTTGCCCGCACCGAGCAGGGCGCCGAGGAAACCGTCGTTCTTCTGGGAGCCGTCGCCGAAGATGGTCTCCATCTCGATGCCGTCCTCCATGAACATCATGGAGCCGGCCTCGGCGAGGGCGGCTTCGTTGGGATCGAGCTCCACTTCGACGAACTGCATGTCGTCGCCGTGGATCTGGTAGTCGATTTCGTGCATTGCGGCCATGGTGGTGCGATAGGGTTGGGTGACTGCTTCCTCGAAAACACCGCCACGCCCCGAAAGTCGCAAGATTTCCGGCCGGGGGAAACGAATCTGGAACTCACGAACTCAAGGGCGGATCCCGGAGCGGAACGCGTGAACGTTTCGACCTGTAGGCCACGTCGTCGACGTGGCTGTTCGGGAAGAGATTATGTGGAAAGCAGGAAATCAGGAACGAACCGGGCGACCGCGGAGCGGAGCTGGTCAACAAGGCGAAACGACTCAATTGAACCGCGAATGAACGCGAATACACGCGAATGAAACCGCAGACCAATATGGTCCGAACGAGCGCAGGTCTCGCCTCCCCGTGTGCTCGTCCGGATCGCCTCTCCGGGATTCGCGTTCATTGGCGTCCATTCGCGGTTCCTTCGGCATGTTTACGCTCAGGCGGACAACAAAACGCCCGGGACGGCCCCACAGCCATCCCGGGCGCAGCCTACTTACCCACAGAGAATCAGGAGCGGCGCGCCTACTTCTCGGCTTTCGCGGCGGTCTTCTTGCGGGAGAGACCACTCTTGCGCTCGCTCTTCCGCACGAAGCCCATCGCCTCGTAGAGATCGCCGTTCTCACCCTCGGCGGGGTCGCCCTTCACGGCGTTGACGATGAGCGCCATCGTCTCGAGCGCCGCCTGATCGAGATCGTCGCGGCGGTTGAGGGCCGCCTTCAACTGATTCTCCAGATCGGTGACCGTCGCCCGAGCCGCGCGGCAGGGCGCCATCTTCTGGGTTTCGAACTGATCCGGTGTGAAGCCGGCGAAGGCCTTCGTCCCGCGCAGTTTCTTCCAGGCGCTGATGAACGTATCGAGGCGGGTGTAAGCCGCCGTAGGGCTGAGCGTAGCCATTGGGGTTCCTTTGGTATTCAGGGTAACACCGGCCTCCCAAGCGGCGGACCAACCCACCACCCGCGGCCGATGCCCGTCCTGCGTATCGACTGTCCCGTGTTTGTCACGCAAATTATCTTACTGGGCGACATCTTTTGCCCTTCCGGCCCCGCGTTTGGTGGCCAAACCCCTCCCCTTCGCCGCACCGCGGGCATGCCACGCCCTTCGCCGCGAACCCTTGGCGCGGGTACGCCCACGCCCCCTTTGGGTATCCGCGCGTCCCCCGTGGGTAATCGTGGCAACCCATTGGGGAATCGCCCGCACCCCGTGTGTTTGTGC
>DATGXO010000045.1:0-30742 GCA_035298965.1 Opitutaceae bacterium
GGACACTGAGGGCAGCGTTCGCGAGCCGGTGCGCACGGCTGCGAGGCGAAGAAAAGGCGAGGCGGTCGAAGGACCGCCTCGCCCTGCAACTCAAGCTGATCAGCCGAGGCGGACCAGGACGGCGCCTTCCTCGACGGCGTCGCCGGCCTTCGCGAGGACCTCGGTCACCTTACCCGCCTGCGGGGCATAGATGTAGGTATTCATCTTCATCGCCTCGATGGTGATGAGCGCCTGCTCGGCGGCGACCGTGTCGCCGACATTCACCTGCACGGCGACGACCTTGCCCGCGAGGGGGCTGGTCACGATGCCAGGACCGGTGGGCGCCGCGGCCTTCGGAGCCGGGGCGGAGGGAGCAACGACCGGAGCGGAGACCGGTGCGCTGGCGACGGTCGCGGCAGCGGGCGCGGCGGCGTCGAGTGTTTCGACGAGGACTTCGTAGGCTTTGCCTTCGACGGTGATACGGAGCTTTTTCATTCGAGAAGAGTGTTGGAGGGTGGGGTTAGCGGACCTTGCGAGTGGCGTAGATGGCGCGGCGGCCTTCGGCCGCCCAAGTGCGGTTGTCGTCGGCGCCGGCGATCGCGACGACTTGGGCGGAGTTGCCCAGGGAGGCGTGCACGGCGGCTGTGATCACCGCGATGATCTCGGCCGGAATGCGGCTCGAGACGGCCGCAGGGGCGACGACAGTCGGCACAGCGGCGGGAGCCGGAGCCGGATTGTTCGTTTCCCCGTAGGACAGCGTGAGATTGCGGCGGGCTTCGAGGAGCAGCCAGACGGTGCCGACGGCGAGGAAGACGATCAGGAGGACGTTCTTGATCGTCTCCAATGATCCCGCATCGGACGCCGCGGCGATGATCGCGCCGGAGCCGAGAAAGAGGCGCGAGATCATAGCGGCATGTTACCGTGCTTCTTCGGCGGACGCGTCTCGCGCTTCGAGAGCGAGTTGCGCAACGCCATGGCGAGGACGCCGCGAGTCTGCGCGGGCGCGATCACGTCGGTGACGAGACCGGCGCCGGCGGCCTGGTACGGCGAGGCAAACTTTTCGCGGTACTCGGCGACGAGCTCGGCTTCCTTGGCCTTCGGCTCGGCGGCGGAGGTGATCTCCTTCTTGAAGAGAATCTTCGCGGCACCTTCGGCACCCATGACGGCGATCTCGGCGGAGGGCCAGGCGTAGACGGCGTCAGCACCGAGGTCGCGGCAGCACATCGCGATGTACGCGCCGCCGTAGGCCTTGCGCATCACGACGGTGACCTTCGGCACGGTGGCGGCGGAGTACGCGAAGAGCATCTTCGCGCCGTGGCGGATGATGCCGCCGCGCTCCTGCTGCAGGCCGGGGAGGAAGCCGCCGGTGTCGACGAGGGTGACGAGCGGGATGTTGAAGCAGTTGCAGGTGCGGATGAACCGGGCGCCCTTGTCGGACGCGTCGATATCGAGCGTGCCGGCCTTCTGCGTGGACTGGTTCGCGATGATGCCGACGACGATCCCCTGGATACGGGCGAAACCGACGATGAGGTTCTTGGCGAAGTCGCGCTGGACCTCGCAGAAATCGCCGTCGTCGACGATGCGGGCGATGACCTTCGCGGTGTCGAGCGGCTGCTTCGGATCCTCGGGCACGAGCTTGTTGATCTCGGCGTCCTCGGCCATGTCGATCGAGGCCGGCAGCTTGTGCGGCGGATCGATCATGTTGTTGGATGGGAGATACGAGAGGACCTTCTTGACGATCTGGAGGGCGTGCTTGTCGTCCTCCGCCACGAAGTGGATGTTGCCGCTGACGGTGGCGTGGGCCTCGGCGGTGGCGAACTGGTCGAGCGTGGAGGTCTGGCCGGTGGCCGCCTTGATGACCTCGGGGCCGCAGATGAACATCTGGGCATTCTTCCGGGTCATGATGATGAAATCGGTCAGGGCGGGGGAGTAAGCCGCGCCGCCGGCGCAGGGGCCGGCGATGATCGAGAACTGCGGCACGAGGCCGGAGAGCACGACATTGCGGAAGAACACCTGCGCGTAACCGGAGAGCGCGAGCACGCCTTCCTGGATGCGGGCGCCACCGGAGTCGTTGATGCCGATGAGCGGGATGCCGGCCTTGGCGGCGTAATCCTGCAGATCGCAGATCTTCTTGGCGTGCTTGCTGCCGAGCGAGCCGCCGGAGACGAGAAAGTCTTGGCTGAACGCCGCGATCGGGCGGCCGTCGATGTAGCCCACGCCGGAGATGACGCCGTCGGCGGGAAGGACCTTGCCCTTCATGCCGAAGTGTTCACCGGCGTGCTCCACGTGCATGCCGGACTCCTGGAAGGTGCCGGGCTGGAAGAGTTCGAGCAAGCGCTGGCGGGCCGTGAGCAGGCCCTTGGCGTTGCGCTCCTTGATCTTGTCCTCGCCGCCGCTGGCTAGGACGACCTTGCGGCGTTTCTCGAGGGTTTCGAGCATTTTGGCTGAGATCGGCATGGAGGGAAATCTGCGGGTTGGCAGTGGTGGGCGTGCTGGCTCAGTGCTTCGCGTTCGGAGCGTCGCAGCAGAATTCGGTGAGCACGCCGTAGGTCGCCTTCGGGTGCAGGAAGGCCACCATCTTGTTGTGCGCGCCGGTGAACGGCACCTCATGGATCAACTGCACGCCGGCGCCTTTCGCCTGCGCGAGCTGGCCGGTGATGTCGGTCGTGCCGAAAGCGACGTGGTGGATGCCGCCGTTCGGGTTCTTCTCGAGGAATTTCGCGATCGGGCTGTCGGGCGACGTGGGCTCGAGCAGCTCGATGTTGGTCTCGCCGGCCTGGAAGAAGGCGGTCTTCACCTTTTGCGAGGGGACCTCCTCGCGACCGGTGCACTTCAGACCGAGCGCGGTCTCATAATACTTCGCCGTCTCATCGATGGACTTCACGGCGATACCCAGGTGGTCGATCTTGGTAATCATGGAAACTTATCTTGCCAAAAGATTTGATTAGGGGGTGTTATCTGAGGACGTGATCGTCAACACTCAACTCTTCGAAAGAGCTGCGAGTATCCCGAAATCGTGGTGCTCGCGCTCCGCATCGGTTGGCGAAGAGCCATCACTGATTGTCCGCCGCTTGCTCTGTCGCAAACCGGTCGCATAAGTCCCGCCCCCTTTTTCTCATGAGCGCAAAGTTGGATTCACCCTCCGTTCCGCCTGCTGGCGGCAACGCGATTCCCGATGCCGAGACGCTTCGCCGCGTCTGGCGCGAAACCGTCGAGAAGGAGCTGCTCGGCGTGCCGTTCGAGAAGAAACTCGTCACGCGCACTGCCGACGGCATCGACCTGCAGCCGCTGTACCACCGCGGCATGGTCGAAGCCGTGCCGCACCGCGACACGCTGCCCGGCCAGGCGCCGTTCCTCCGCGGCGCCCACGCCCGCGGGGCCAAGGGCGAGTTCGCCTGGCGCATCGCCCAAGCGATCCCCGCCGCCACCGCAGCGGATTTCAACAAGGCTCTGAAGTCCGCCCTCGAGCGCGGCCAGAACGCCGTCCTCCTGCCGGCCGCCTTCGCGGCCGATGCCGCCGCGCTCACCGCGGCGCTCCAGGATATCCACTTCGCCGGTGCGCCGGTGCTCGCCTCCGTCGGCGCCTCGGCCGCCGCGGTCGAGAAGAACTTCGGCGCCGCGCTGAAGTCCCGTGGTGAACAGTGGGCCGCGCTCCAGGGCGCCGTGACCGCCGACCCGCTCTCCGAACTCGCCGCCACCGGCAAACTCGGGCTTACGCTCGAAGCCGCCACGGCCGACCTCGCCGCTTGGACCGCCTTCGCCGCGAAAAACGCCCCGGCGGTGAAGACCGTCGGTGTCGACGCCGGCTTCGTGGTCGAAGCGGGTGGCAACTCCGCCCAGGAACTTGCCGTCGCGATCGCGATGGCCGTCGAGTACCTCCGCCGCCTCGCCGCCGCGAAGGTCGACGCCAAGACGGCCGCGCCGCGGTTCGCCTTCAGCTTCGCGATCGGCTCCCAGTTCTTCCCCGAGCTCGCGAAGTTCCGCGCGTTCCGCCTTCTCTGGGCTCGCGTGGTCTCCGCTTACGGCGATGCCTCGCTCGCCGCGCAGGCCACCGTCCACGCGCGCACCGCTCTCTTCAACAAGACCGTGCTCGACCCCTACGTGAACATGCTCCGCACGACGACCGAGGCTCTCTCGGCCGTGCTCGGCGGCGTGGACAGCGTGCAGGTCGGCGCGTTCGACGAGGTCGTGCGCACGCCCGATGATTTCTCCCAGCGCATCGCGCGCAACATCGCGCTCATGCTGTCCGAGGAGTTCAACTTCGCTGAGGTGGCCGACGCCGCTGGCGGCTCCTGGCTCGTCGAGAAATTCACCGACGAGCTCGCCCGCAAGGCGTGGGGCATTTTCCAGAACATCGAGAAGCAGGGCGGTTTCGCCGCGGCCCTCGCCGCCGGTGAGATCCAGAAGCTCGTCGCCGCCTCCGCGGCCGACAAGCGCAAGGCCCTCGACACCCGCCGTCTCTCCGTCCTCGGAACGAACCTCTTCCCGAACCTCAAGGAGAAGCCGCTCGGCGCCTCCACGCAGGCCGCGACTCCCGCCGCGAGCGCGCCGGCGACCGCCGCCGTGACCGTTAACCCGGTGAAGTCCTGGCGCGCGGCCGAAGGATACGAAGCCCTCCGCGCTATCTCCGAGCGCTACGCTGCCGCCAACGGTGGCAAGCGCCCGCAGGTCTTCCTCGCGAAGATGGGTCCGGTGAAACAGCACAAGCCTCGCGCCGATTTCTCCGCCGGCTTCTTCGCCGTCGCCGGCTTCGAGGCCACGGGCAAGCAGTCCTTCGAGTGCGCCGAGGAGGCTGCGAAAGCCGCCGCCGCCTCCGGCGCTCCGGTTGCCGTCCTCTGTTCTACGGACGACACCTATCCGACGCTCGTTCCCGCCTTCGCCTCCGCGTTGAAGGCTGCCAAGCCCGGCATCGTCGCCGTCCTCGCCGGCCTTCCGGCCGAGCAGGCCACTGTAGACGCCTTCAAGCAGGCCGGTATCGACGAGTTCATCCACGTTCGCGCCAACGTGCGCGACATGCTCGCCCAACTCCTCGCCAAGATCGGAGCCAAGTAAGCCGCCATGAGCACACCTGATTTCACCAAACTCGCCTACGACGACTTCAAGTTCCCGGCCTCCGACGCCGCGAAGTGGTCCGCCGACTTCGCCAAGGAAGCCGGCGCCAAGCCCGAGGCCGCCACCTGGCAGACGTACGAGCAGATCCCGGTGAAGCCGCTCTTCACCGGCGCCGACGTCCCCGTCGACGGCTGGCTCGACTCCATGCCCGGCATCGCGCCGTTCGTGCGCGGCCCGTACGCCACGATGTATGTCCAAAAACCCTGGACGGTGCGCCAGTACGCCGGCTTCTCCACCGCGGAGGAGTCCAACGCGTTCTACAAGCGCAACCTCGCCGCGGGGCAGGCGGGTCTCTCGGTCGCCTTCGACCTCGCGACCCACCGCGGCTACGACAGCGACCATCCGCGCGTCGTCGGCGATGTCGGCAAGGCCGGCGTGGCCATCGACTCGATCCTCGACATGCAGATCCTGTTCCGCGACATCCCGCTGAACAAGGTCTCCGTCTCGATGACGATGAACGGCGCCGTACTGCCCGTGCTCGCGTTCTACATCGTCTCCGCGCTCGAGCAGGGTGCGAAGCTCGAAGAGCTCTCCGGCACGATCCAGAACGACATCCTCAAGGAGTTCATGGTGCGGAACACCTACATCTATCCGCCCACGCCCTCGATGAAGATCATCGCGGACATCTTCGAGTTCACCTCGAAGAACATGCCGAAGTTCAACTCGATCTCGATCTCCGGCTACCACATGCAGGAGGCCGGTGCCACCGCCGACCTCGAGCTGGCCTACACGCTCGCCGACGGTCTCGAGTATCTGAAGACCGGTGTCGCCGCCGGCATCGACATCGACGCCTTCGCGCCGCGCCTCTCGTTCTTCTGGGCCATCGGCAAGAACTTCTTCATGGAAGTCGCCAAGATGCGCGCCGCCCGCGCGCTCTGGTCGGAGATCGTCGGGAAGTTCGACCCGAAGAACCCGAAATCGCTCGCACTGCGTACGCACTCGCAGACCTCCGGTTGGTCGCTCACCGAGCAGGATCCCTTCAACAACGTTGCGCGTACCGTGCTCGAGGCGCTCGCCTCCGCCACCGGCCACACGCAGTCGCTCCACACCAACGCCCTCGACGAGGCCATCGCGCTGCCGACCGACTTCTCGGCCCGCATCGCGCGCAACACCCAGCTCTATCTTCAGCAGGAGACCGGGATCTGCGCCACCGTCGATCCGTGGGGTGGCAGCTACTACGTCGAGTATCTCACCCGCGAGCTCATCGCGAAGGCCCGCGCCCACCTCGCCGAGGTCGAATCCTTCGGCGGCATGGCGAAGGCCATCGAGGCCGGCATCCCGAAGATGCGTATCGAGGAAGCGGCTGCGCGTCGCCAGGCCAAGATCGACTCCGGCAAGGAGACGATCATCGGCCTGAACAAGTACCGCCTCGAGAAGGAGGCACCGCTGGACATCCTCACGGTCGACAACACCGCCGTGCGCGAAGCCCAGATCAAGCGCCTGAAGGAGCTCCGCGCCACCCGCGACGAGGCCAAGTGCCAGGCCGCGCTCGCCGCGATCACCGAGGCCGCGAAGACCGGCAAGGGCAACCTGCTCGGCCTCGCCGTCGAGGCCACCAAGGCCCGCGCCTCCCTCGGCGAGATCTCCGACGCCCTCGAAAAGGTTTACGGTCGCTATCAGGCCCAGATCCGCTCGATTAGCGGCGTGTACAAGAAGGAATTCGGAGAGGACAAGGAAGTCGCCGCGGTTCGCGATCTCGTCACGAAGTTCGAAGGCAAGGAAGGCCGCCGCCCGCGTATCCTCATCGCCAAGCTCGGCCAGGATGGCCACGACCGCGGCGCCAAGGTGGTCGCGACCGCCATGGCCGACCTCGGGTTCGACGTCGACATCGGGCCGCTCTTCCAGACTCCCGAGGAGGCTGCGAAGATGGCCGTCGAGAACGACGTGCACGTCGTCGCCATGAGCTCGCTCGCCGCAGGTCACATGACCCTGTTGCCCGCGCTCGTCGGCGAGCTGAAGAAGCACGGTCGCGAGGACATCGTGGTGGTGTGCGGCGGCGTCATCCCCGCGCAGGACTACGACTTCCTCTTCAAGAACGGCGCCGCCGCTGTCTTCGGCCCTGGCACCGTCATCACCAAGAGCACGAAGCGCACCCTCGAGATCCTGCTCGAGCGCCTCTGAGGTCTAAGACGTTTCTTCGAAACATCCGTTCCGAACAGCTTCCAGGCCCGGCACCGCAAGGCGCCGGGCCTTTGCTTTGCGGTTACGGGTGCTCGACGCGGAGGATATCCTTCATCCCAAATTCCGCAGTTGGACACAGAGAACAGAGGCAAGACACGAAAACACAGAGTGTTCGGAGAGAAAACGTTCACCGCGCAGTTCACTTCTGGGGTGAGTGTTCCAACTCGCAGCGGTGCTTTGCCAAATCCCGCTCTGTGTTCTCCTGCCGTCTCTCCTCAGCCTCTGTGAGCGGTCCGAACTGCGGTTTCTCGGTTCATCGTCCAGCACGTCGTTCGTCCGGGTCTTCGGAGGTGTTTTGGGTGCGCGAGAATCGCTGCGGCGGACTGCGCCCGGGATTCGGAGATGGCTGCACCGTGATGCGGACGGGCGAGGTGCCTTGGTCTGTGTTGAGGCCATATGACACGAATTTTCACGGCAAACATTTCCTCGACAACGGCACGACGCGTTATTGCCTGTGCGCCACTGGCCACGCCCACGGCCCTTCTTCTGCAGCCTGATCGGCTGCTCGGCTCTTTTGTATTCGTCAGCTTTGCCCGCGATCGTCGTTCAAGGTAGGAAAAGTGAATATGCATAGGGGATGTAATTGGCTTTTCTGGCTCACGGCGGTCGCGGGCATCTTCTTTTCCGGCCCCGGTGCGGTGTCCATCGCGCGCGCCTGACGCGAAGGTTGATCCCGCGGCCTTGCGGGACATTTTGCGGCGATGGCCTACTTCGATCACAACGCCACGGCTCCGCTCGAGGCGGCCGCACGCGAGGCGTGGCTCGTGGCCCAGCGTCAGGATTGGCAGAACCCGGGCGGCGCGTATCGCTCGGCGGCGCGGGTGCAGGCGTTGATCGATCAACGACGGGAGAAACTCGGCGAACTTCTCGGTGCCGCCCCTCGCAGGTTCGTGTTTACCTCCGGAGCGACCGAGAGTGCGAATACCGTGTTCGCGCACCTCGCGCGGGCGAACCCGCTTGGGCGATTGCTGCTCTCGCGCACCGAGCACTCGTGCGTCCGCGCCGCGGCGACACGTCATTTTGCCGAGCGCGTCGAATGGCTGGCGCAGGACGCCGCCGGCGTGGTCGATCTCGCCGCGCTCCAGCGCCGACTCGCCTCCGGCGGAATCGCCGCCGTGGCGGTGATGGCCGCGAACAACGAGACGGGGGTTCTTCAGCCTTGGCGCGATATCGCCGCGGCGTGCCGCGATGTCGGTGTGCCCTACGTTTGCGATGCCGTGCAATGGCTCGGCAAGCTCTCGGCCAGCGGGTTGGGCGCGGCGGATTTCCTCTGCGCCTCCGCGCACAAGTTCGGCGGGCCGAAGGGCGTGGGCTTCCTGCTCGTACCCGAGACGGAGGCCCCGCGCGATTTTCCGTTGCTTGTCGGCGGTGGCCAGCAAGCCGGTCGGCGCGCGGGTACCGAGGATTGGCCCGCGATTGCGGCGCTCGGTGCGGCGCTCCTCGAAGCCGAGCGTAAGGCCTGCGCCCAAGCGCGCACCGCCGCCGCGTTGCGGGATCAGTTCGAGGCCGGACTGCTCGCAAGCTTTCCGAGAGCGCAGATTGTCGGCCGCGGGGTCGGACGGCTTTGGAACACCTCGATGGTGATCTTGCCCGCGGGCGAAGGGTCGCGCTGGGTGCTGAAGCTCGACAAGCTCGGCTTCGAGGTATCCACCGCAGCGGCTTGTTCCGCGGCGCAGGGCCGGAGTTCGGCCGTGCTCGAAGCACTCGGTGTGGCGCCGGCCGAGGCGCGGCGCGCGTTGCGTTTCAGTTCGGGGTGGGAGACTTCGGCAGCCGACTGGGCGGCGTTGCTCGCTGCGCTTGCGCAGGTGCAGACCGAGATCGGCGCCAGCGTGCTCGGCGGCGCTGATTAACGATCGCCGCTGGAGCTTTTCGCTCGGGTCGAATGCCGTAGCGGTTCTGCGGATCGCGTCGTCGCTCTCGTCGGAAACGTGGCACCCTCGGCGGACTCCACGCCGCTCAACCGCTATCGCCGTTTCGGAAAAACTTTCGAAAAATGCCGCGCCCATCCCGCGGTGCCACTCGGCCGTTGCGACGTAGGCGCCGGTCCGGCACCCTGCGGTTGATGATTCGCTTCTTCGCTTTCGTGCTCCTGTTCGTGTTGGCCGTCCCGGCTCGGGCGGAAGATCAGCAATGGACGCTCTCCGACGGCACGACCGTCACCGTGGTGAAGGTGCTCTCGCAGAACGCCACGCACGTCACGATCCGCTCGGCCGAGGGCATTCGGCAGATCGACAAACGGCGTCTGCCCGAGGAGCTGAAATCATTGTATCCCTATGATGAAGCCGCCGCCGCCGCACAGGCCGAAGCCGCCGATGCCGAGAGGGCGCGGCTCGCCCAATCCGCCGAAACTCGTGCGCCCGCCGCGGCGGCCGGTGCACGACATCCTGCCTCGCAGGGTGGGGAGACGTTGGAGATTCTCTCGGTGCGCCCCTCGGGCCGCGCCACCGCCACCGTGACGATGGTCAATCGCTCCGGCGCGCTGCAGGAGATCAGCCGCGATCTGCTCGTGGGCGTGAACGTCAACGGCACCGCCTTTCGAGTCTCGCGTTTCACGAACGAGCGCGGCGATGTGCTCACGAAGGTCCGCCTTCTGCCGGATGCGACGAAGGATATCCTGATCGTCTTCGACATCCCGGAGGGGGAGGTCGGCGACATCGCCAACGTCTACTGGAATCGCCGATGACACGAGCGGGCGAGCCGTGGCTTGCCTGCGCCGAGATCGCTGCGTGCAATCGCGCGCCGCATGCATCTCCGCCGTATCGCGCTTCAGAATTTCCGTAACATCGCGTGGGCGGAGCTGGCACCAGCGCCGGCGGGCGCGGCCCTGATCGGGTCCAATGCGCAGGGGAAAACCAACTTCCTCGAGGCTGTCGGGTTGCTCACTGCGCTGCGTTCGTTCCGCCAGAGCGACAACCGCCTGCTCATCGCGCATGGCCAGCCCGAGGCGGCGCTGCGTTTCGAGCTCGAACACGAGCGGCTCGGCGCCACCTCCGTCACCATCCGCCTGCGGCCCGACGACAAGGAGGTGCAGATCGATGCCACGCCCGTGGCCCGCTTCGGCGAGTTCCTCGGACGTTTTCCCACCGTCCTGTTTTCCTCGCAGGACAACCAACTCATCCGCGGCGGCCCGGCCGCGCGTCGCCGCTGGCTCGATCTCGTGCTCGCCGCGATGGATGCGTCCTACCTCGACGTGTTGCAGCGCTACCATCGCGCGCTCGAGGGCCGCAACCGTCTGCTCAAGGACCGCGCCGATGCCGCGCAACTCGCCGCGTTCGAGCAACCGCTCGCGGCGGCCGGCGCCGCGGTGATTCGCGCTCGCGCTTCCGGCGTGGCGGAACTCGGCACCCGGCTGCGCGCCGCCTATGCGACGATTGCGCCGCAGCTCGAGTCCGCCGATCTCGTTTACGAGAGCGATGTCGCCGAGGAGGACGAAGCTGCGTTGGCGGGATTGTTCGCCGCGAATCGCGAGCGCGACCAACTCCTCAAATCCACCACGCGTGGGCCGCACCGCGATGATATCGACCTCACGCTCGACGGCCGTTCGAGTCGCGATTTCGGCTCCGAAGGTCAGCAACGCAGCCTCGTGCTCGCGTTGCGCCTGGCGCAGTTCGCCCATTTCCGCGAACGCTCCGGCGTGCGCCCGGTCGTGCTCGCCGACGATGTGCTTGGCGAACTCGATGCGGCGCGCCGCGCCCGTTTCTGGACGGCGATCGAACCCGGCACGCAGGTGTTCGCGACCGGCACCGAGCCGCCCGGTGGCGCGGCTCCCGCGTGGACCGTCTACCGCGTGGAACGCGGCACGTTCACTGCTGAAAGCCAACCATGATGGAGCTCACGACAGCGCAATGGATCGGGCTCGCCATGGTGGCTTTGCTGGCGGGTTTGTCGAAGGGTGGGGTGGCGGGACTCGGCGTGTTGGTCGCCGCATTCGCGGCCAACGTGCTGCCGGCGAAAACGGCCACGGGTTTCGTGCTGCCGTTGCTCATCGCCGGCGATTTTGTCGGCTTGCGGATGTTTCATCGCCACGCGGATTGGAGGCAGCTCTGGCGGCTCGTGCCCTGGACGATCGCGGGCGTGCTCGTCGGCTGGTTCACGATGGGCCGCATCGATGACGATCAGGCGAAACTGCTCATCGGCGCGCTGCTGGTGGCGATGGTCGCGGGGCATCTCGAGTCGCGACGCCGCGCCAAAGAGCGTGGCGAACCACGCGAGGAGCCGCCGTCCTGGCTGGCACCGATCGCGGGATTGCTCGCGGGCTTCACGACACTCGTCGCGAACGCCGCGGGCCCGGTGATGATGGTCTATCTGCTCGCGATGGGGCTGCCGAAACTGCAGTTCCTCGGCACGGCGGCGTGGTTCTTCTGCGTGCTGAACCTCGTGAAGGTGCCCTTCATGGTTCATCTTGGCCTGATCGACGAACACAGCCTGCGGATCAATGCGCTGCTCGTCCCGCTGGTGATCGCCGGAGCGCTCGCCGGGCGTTGGTTGGTTCAACGGATGAATCAAACGCGTTTCGAAGCCCTCGTGCTCGGCCTCACGCTCCTCGCCGGTGTGAAGATGCTGGTGTGGTAGGGGCGGGAAGGGCGGAGACAGGGCTGGGAGTCAGAAGACAGAAATTTGGATGCGGGAGATAGAAGTCAGGAGCCCGGGAAACAGCTGAACCGGTCCGTGTAGGTCGGGCTTTATGCCCGACTCCCATCTCGCCGGGATACGGTTGCTGGACGCTGCGCCGAGAAACGGTGTTTCGGACAATCAATCGAGAGGTTCCGTGCTCTCTTGCCTTACCTCTGTGCCCTGTGTCCGAGTGCGGCTGCTCGGCTCAGATCGTGGAGGGAATGAAGAAATACATTCCCGGCCTTTGGTCTTCCTCCTGACTTCTGAATTCTAGCTTCTAGCTCCTGTTTCCGGTCTCCGGCCTCCCGCCAGATCAATGACCCCTTAGTTCAAAATTCCTTGAACTAACCCCGCTGGCGTCGAAGCTTCGTCGGCGGTGCCGACTTCTCCCACTAGTGCCGGTTCCACCACGGCCACGCCCACCAACCCCGCCATCTCGTCGGGCAACGGTACGCTCACGCCCGTGCGTCGTGAGATCGTCGAAGTCTGCGCCGATGCGGTGCAACAACTCGGGTTGCCACGCTCGGTGGGGCAGATCTTCGGCGTCATCTATGCCTCGCCGCGCCCGCTGGCTTTCGCCGATGTGGTTGCCGCGTTGGAGATCAGCAACGGCTCGGCGAGTCAGGGCCTTCGTTTTCTGCGCGAGCTCGGAGCGGTGCGGACGGTCGACGATCCTGAGGGACGTCGCGAGCTGTTCATTCCGGAGACGGAACTGCGACGCCTGCTCGCGGGCGTGTTGAATCGCCGTTTTCACGAACCTCTCCAGGCCGGAGCCGATCGCCTCAAGCGCATCGAATCCCAGCTCGCGGCCGACCACGAACCCGAAAAGGAGTTCCTTCAGCAACGTGTCGACAGCCTGCGCACCTGGCACCGCAAAGCGCTCCGCGTTCTCCCGCTGCTGCAGACGTTCCTTGGAAGCGGGAGCAGCCGAAAGGGTTGAATGTGGAACTCAGGAAATCAGGAACGGAGGACCGACTGTTTATCCCGAAAGAACGCAGAGAGCACAAAGTACCGGATCGCAGAAGGTAGGAGCCTGCTTGCAGGCGATCCCCCAAGCCGGACAACAAAGGCCCGGATTTGGAACCATTGAAAGACACTAAAGGATACTGATTCGGAGGAAATGCCTCTCACCCATCACCCATAACCCAAAACCCCATCACCTCTCCTCCGTAGCCCAGCCGACCGACGACAGAGGACAGACCGGCGCGATCCTTCCGCCATCTGTCCTCCGCCCTCCGCCTTCTGGTTTGAAACGCGCCTCCAACAGCGCCCTTACAGTCACCTTCCCGGGAAGTGACGGGGCGAAGCTCGGTCGAATCGCTGTAGACCAGGTCGGCGACCTCGCTCCCGGATTCCGGAACATTGAATGTGGAAATCAGGAAATGAGGAATCGGACCCCGGAACCGTTTCAGCATTTCGAACCGAGGGGCGTTGCTCGCCGACACCCTTCTTGGCTCAAGAGAATCTGGAACTCAGGGAATCAGGAAGCGGAAGCGGTCTTTCGGTTCTCCACTTCACTTAACGTGAACCGCGCGGACGCAGCGGAGATCCTTTCAGGCACTATGCTTGGATCGTCCCGGGAATTTCTCAGCGCGAAGCCGGAATTCCGACGAAGGCTCGACCGCGAGCGACAGATCGACGGCGCACGGGGTAATGCGGAAAGCGCAAAACGAACCCAATAAGCGTTAAGTGGAACCTCGTAAGAACAACACTAAACCCCCGCTGAAAACGCGCTAATACCTGCGTCCGGAGCGACCTGTAACGAGAAACTAGTATTGACCGTCATGGAACAATGGATGAACAAAAGGAGCAACGGCGGATGCTTGGGCGTGTGGAGCCCGCGCGTACCGCCGGAAACCTACTCCGATACCCCTGACCATGAGTCGTCTGAAGAGATCCAGCTCACAAGTAATCGACACGGCGGAGAAGCGCGCCGCCGGTCTCGAATCCATCGATCCCAACCTCGTCCTGGCGCCCGATCTGACATTGCCGCTGTACAAGGCGG
The DNA here is from genome assembly GCA_035298965.1 of Opitutaceae bacterium. Taxonomy (GTDB): domain Bacteria; phylum Verrucomicrobiota; class Verrucomicrobiia; order Opitutales; family Opitutaceae; genus CAJCBL01. Next base: position 13,892 of record DATGXO010000045.1, read on the forward strand.
CGCTGAACACGACGCGCGACGCGGTGATGAACTACAACAAGCAGCTCTCGCAGGTCGACGAGGCGGCGAACAAGATGAAGGCTTCGGAGCGCGCGCTGGCCGATTTCTCGGAGCGTATGCTGGCCGGGATTGTGGCGAAATACGGCCGCAACAGCGATCAGTACGAGAAGGCCGGTGGCACGCGTCGCGCGGAACGCCGCAAGCGCCGCGAAGTTCTCCCGAGCGACACCCCGGCGACCAAATGAGCTGGCTGTCGCAAGCGAGCGAATCCCAACGGCAAGCGCTGTGGACCCTGTTGATGCGATTGATTGATCGAATTGGGCCCATGGATAGCTCGGCCAACCCGAAACCACCGGAAGATGCAGTGCTTGCGTTGGCGGGACACCGACTCGGAGTTCTACCGTATTGCCGCCTTGCCCAGCTTCCTCGATTGGAGCGGGCCGAGCGGGAGCTGCGCAAGACCTTCGAAACAGCCAATGCGGCACTCCATTCCCGGAACGAGTTGATAACCAGACTCGTGTTGGCGGACGCCCAATGGCAGGAAGCGAATCGCATATTGGCCGACCGATCGTCGATTTCGTTGCTGGAGGTCGCGGCTGCCCACGGTAAACGCAGCCAAGAGTATAAAATGATGCGAGGGCCGCAGCACACACACGCGCAGAATCCGCAGGATCCGTCCGACGACGAGGATCCGCCGCCGCCAGAACCCGAGAAACCGAAAACCTAGCTGCGAGATAGTTCAGCGCTATCCTCGCAATCCCTCGCCGGTGGCTCCCACAGCCACCGGCTTTTTCATGAGATTTGCTGTCTGAAACCGCCACATTGGGCATTACCATGTTCTCGAGACGTCTCTCGGCCTATTTTGCTACACAACCTTGACCAATAAGCTACATCGTCAACTCATCATCAACGCAGCGTCTGGAACAATATGCAGTGCAGGAAATGTTCTGGTGATGATATTGTCTTACCCGTTGTATCTGCACTATTTGGGTCTTAATGGGCTGGGACTCTGGTCGGTGCTGTCAATCCTACTGACATTCCTGCAGTTGACGAGCTGCGGACTTGCACCCGCAGTGACTAAACTGGTCGCTGAGCGATTGGCGGCGGGGGACCGAGTTCGCGTAATGAGTTGTGTATCAACCGCCGCGTGGAGCACTCTTGTTTTTGCGACGTTTGGTTTTTGTGTTCTCTGCCTTACTCGGGATTCGGTGATTGAGCTTCTCAATTTGGAGCCCGAGGCCGCTATTTTCGCGCGAAAACTAGTTCCATACACGGCAGGTATATCGGTCTACGCATTGTTTGTTCAAGTTATCGCAGCGGTAGTTCCGGGCACTGGTAGAATAGATCAGTCAAATATACGTGATCTAGTTTGTCGAGTTCTGTCTCTGGCAGTATCGATTGGGATGTTGGCCGCTGGAATGGGATTGGTGGGAATGTTGATCGGCAGCCTTAGCTACCATATCGCAGTTCATATAACGAGCTATCGCTTGATTCGGAACAGACTCGGGCCAGGAATACATAGCCTCTTTTGGAGTAGATCCGATTTCGTGGTTCTGATGAAACTAGGTGGTGGTATAGCTGGGAGTTCCCTGCTCGGATTCCTGTTGCAGCCTTTGGTGAAAATCGTCCTATCTCGATATGTAAATGTTTCTTCGGTCACGATCTTCGAGATCTGCCACAACAGCGCGATGCAGCTGCGGGGGGTGATCGAGGCTGCGGTGCGAGCGATAATGCCGGAGGTTAGTCGACTGTCAGCCCTAGATAGAACGGCGGACGCGGCGATTGCATTGAGGCGGCGTACTCAGTCACTCGTGGTCTATGCAGGCGCACTTGTCTACTCAATCCCGTTACTCTTTGCTCCGTCGCTCCTTGAGTTCTGGCTGCGCAATCGTTATCAGACTGAACTCGTTTCATCGTTCAGGATAATGATCTTAGCTTCATACATCAGTCTGGCGGGCGTGCCTGCGTATTATTATTTGGTCGGAATCGGCGCGGCGAACCGGATTTTTATGGCGAATGTACTGCAGAGTGCAGTTAACGTTGTCTTGCTTGGCGCGGCTATAGTCCTGGGGGTGCGCCTTTCGGTCGAGTTGACCTGCTTAAGCGTCCTGATCGGGATGGGGGGAGGGACTCTGGCGTTGTGCGTAGCTGCTCGTAATGTCTCGCGATTGACATGAGAACACTAAAGAAGGATCTTTCTGCTCTAGTTGGGCGGCCATGCGGGTCCTGGCAGATCCCATATTGGTATTGCGTTCATCCCGGTTTTAAAGCCGTGTGCCATTATCGTTTTGCTAATCGGCTGTGGCATAAAGGACTGCGATTTGTCGCAAATTTAGTAAAGTGCCGCAGCATAAGGCTTACTGGTGCTGAGATACTTCCATCCGCGTTGATCGCTGAAGGTTTCGTTATCACGCATCCGGTCGGATTGGTCATTGGTGCACGCGCGGTAATCGGTAAAGGGTGTAAAATCATGCAGGGTGTGACGATCGGGGAGCGAATCTCGTCGAAGACAACGAACGACTATCCTAGGATTGGAAATGATGTTGTTATATGTGCTGGAGCCGCGATACTTGGCGGGATCAATATCGGAGATGCTGTCGTTGTGGGGGCGCACGCTGTGGTGCTTTCAGACGTTCCCTCGGGTTTGACTGTGGTCGGTGCTCCCGCGAGACCGGTAATTTGAGGGGATAGTGTTTGGCTCACATTATGAAGAAAAAAGGTCTAGTTGCGTCACTGCTGCTCGGAGTTGTCAGTTCGTTATATCTCAGATTTGGCGCCTATTTGTCTGTTGGGGAGACTCTTTGCCTTTGTGCAGTTCCGCTACTGTTGTTTTCCGGAGCATACCGAGATGTTCCGCGTGCGCACCGGGTTACGATCATTCTGTTTTGCGTCTGGTTTATTGGGGCGGTGTTAAGTGATTGGTATAATGAGGTAAATTTCGATTACGCGCTGCGCGGGTGGGGCCAATTGTCGTTTTTCTTTGGCAGCTACGCCGCTCTATTGGGGCTCGCTCAAAAAAGACGATTTCGAGTCGATTGGTTTATGGTCGGGGCGACTTTGTCGAAGCTTGTGAATATTTTCGGGTTGCGGCCTGGGAATATCGACGCGCGAACTGAGGAGGACTTCGCTTATGCTTCGTGGAAGCTGATCTATGGGCAAGTGCTCGACTGCGGGATTATGGCGTTAGCTGCATTGATTTTCGGCAAACGCCCGAAAACCGCTACGTTGCTTCTAGTTAGTGCGGGCGTGGTCAATCTTCTGATGGGGGCAAGATCCATGGGTGGGATTCAGATAACTGCTGCGATTACGGCTCTAGTGATTCGTTATTGGGGTGTGATTCGGAGTGATGGGGGGGTGGTGTTATCAGGAGGTCAGAGGGCAGTATATGTTATCGCTGTTGTCCTCGTCGCGGCATGTGTCTACTACGGGTATTATAGTGCAGCTGGATCTGGTTTACTGGGGCCTGCAGCTCAAGATAAAGCGATCGCCGAGAGAGGCGGGCGGTTTGGTGCGATATCTAGCAGTCGTGTGCAGCTAGTAGGAGGAGCGCTCGCGATCATAGACTCCCCGATCATAGGTTATGGTTCGTGGGCCTTGGATTATGGCGGCTATGGTCGACGCGCTGCGGAGCTTGTTGGTGTTGAATGGCGTGGGGAGAGTAGGAATGCACTGGGCTTGGCCCGAATGCCTTCTCATTCGTATATTGTTGAGTTTTGGGTGGAGCACGGGATTCTGGCAGGAATATTCTGGCTTTGGATCGGGTACAGGCTCCTGCGGTTTTCGGGGACCGTGGGTTTGGCTGGCGTGCGGGAGATCGCCTTTGGGACTCTCTTATTGTGTGCGCTCGCGTGGAATTATTGGTTCTCGCCGCTAGGCGATCGTATGATTATTGCGGCATGGTTACTTTACGTCAATTCTACGGTCCCTCAGCGCTGGAGTTTAATGGGTGCTGATGTCCGCTCTCTGAGGCTATCTTGATGTCGTATGAAGCTGTTTTCTATAATTATTCCATCATTCAATCAGGGGGCCTTTCTTCGTGATGCACTCGCATCATTGCGGTGCTCTGTTCGAGATCTTTATGAAGTGCTTGTGTTTGACGGAGGAAGTACGGATAATTCAGTTGAACTGTTGAAGGCGGAGGCGCGACAACTCGATTACTGGGTGAGCGGACCGGATGGCGGGCAAAGCGCGGCGATCAATGCTGGGTGGCGACGAGCCACAGGGCGCTATGTTACTTGGCTAAATAGTGATGACTTGATCACCGCCGGCGGGCTCGATCGATTGGCGGCTTATGTGGAGAGGACAGATTACCCGCCTTGGGTCGCGACGGATAGTATGTGGATATCGGCCGAAGGACGAATTTTGCGATGTGTCAGGGGTTCGGAATTTCGGGTGGGCGATTTGGCCAAGGGAATGATAAATGTTGGAGGGCCGAGTTCTTTTGTGCGAAGGGATATCTTGGAAGGGGTCGGGTACCTGCGTGAGGATTATAGATACATGATGGATACGGAATTCTGGTACCGGCTGGCGAAGAACGGCTTTCGCTATGTTCGGTTTAGCGAGTATTTCTGGGCTCTGCGTCTGCACCCCAACGCGAAGATGTCTGGACACCTATTCGCCGAAAGCGCCATGCAATCTGCTGCACATGAATCATGGCAGCAGAAGGCGAAGGAGCAGGGGGAGATCCGTCAGCGTTACTACCCCGGAGCAACTGGTTCCTTGCGCGAGCGGATGTTGTTCCGCATGGGGCGAGTTGCACGCCTAGAGACGCCATTGGCGGTTTTGGGTACATTGATGAGACGGGGAAAGATGTTCCTATAACAAATTCGAAGGCTGGACTGTCCTTATGGCGAACGTTGGTCTTGTTCTTTGGCATGTGATACCGTGCCGCTCAGTATTGAGCGTCTTCCAGTGGCTACGTCGGGATGCCGGGCTTGATGTTCACGTGTTCGTTGCTTCGGATTTGAGCCAGCAGCGGCGTAAACTTGGCTGGCGCTCTGATGAGTATAGCGAGCTAAACTGGCGAGTTATCCCGGATGATGTCGGAACAGTGCGGCAACTGGTGGAGGAGCGGCGGCGTTGCGTGCATCTGGTGAACGGGTATCAGCGCGGAAGGAAGATGAGGGCGATCTGCGAGTTACTGATTGAGAAGGGCATAGCTTTTGGCGGGTTTTCCGAGGCGCCTCTCAACTTTCAGAAGGGAGTTGGACGGGCACTAAAGGCGGTATATTTGCGATCGGTGTTGCCATGGCGCGTCCGACATATTGTGCGGCGGGCGAGCTTTGTAGTTAACCTCTCCGGCAATGATCCTGCGCCGATGCAGAAAATCGGTTGGTGTGCCGAGAAGATTATCCCGTTCGGCTATTTCCCTGAACGACTCCCTTGTGAATTGGGCGCACCAGCACCGACGCTTTGCAGGGAACGACGGGAGGAACAATTGAAGGTACTAGTGACCGGGAATCTCGAGTGGCACAGGGGGCATTGCGTTGCGATCCGGGCCATCCACCTCTGTGCGAAGGCGAATGTGGCTGTCGAACTACGGATCGCCGGCGATGGGCCGCTTGCGGAGGATCTACGGCTACTGGTCGAGCGACTTGGTCTCGCGGAGCGCGTGAAGTTCCTGGGGTTGGTCTCATTGACGGCGCTGCAGGATGAACTTGGACAAGCGGACTGCGTGATTGGTAGCGGCTTGGTCGAACCGTGGGGAATTCGGGTGAATGACGCGGCACTCTTGGGAAAGGTATGTTTCGTTAGCGATGGGATGGGGGTTGGTGCCTTTATGCGGACTCTTGAACCTCGTCTCGTCTTCAATTCGGGAGACTATCGGGCGCTTGCATCCATGGTTATTCGGTTCGCCCGTGATCCAGAATATAGGCGTTCACTCGAGAGAAAGGCCGCTGAACTAGCGCAGGTATTCGAGCCAAGGTTTCAGGCGAATCGCCTGAGCGCGGCGTTGCGTCCGTTTCTTGGTACCGGCAACTGATCTGACGATGAGGATTGTCCAAACAATTGCGGCGCTGCACCTGGATGACGGGGGGCCTTCGCGTTCGGTTTCTCAGTTGGCTGCCACGCTGGCATTGCAGGGCGGCGAGGTGCATCTCGTTGCTGGTCGTGACCCAGGCAGAGCGGAGATCGAAGTGGACCAACGGATCCATAGACTCATGGTGAGCGCTGGCCATTCGGGTGTGTGGCGGAGAGCTTTGGCACGTGGTTTCTACCGAGCGGTGGTTGCGGCAGTTGGAAACGATCGCGCGGCTGTTGTGCACACACATGGACTTTGGCTACGGCAATCCCACGATTCGGTGTGGGCGGCGCGTCGATTAGGTGTTCCGGTGGTCCTGTCACCAAGAGGGATGTTGGAGCCATGGGCGATGGCTTACCGGGCATGGAAGAAGCGAATCGCATGGTGCGTTTACCAGCATCGTGACCTCCGGCACGTTACCGCGTTTCATGCTACATCCGAAATGGAAGCGGAGAGCATCCGGCGCCTCGGCTTTGAACAGCCGATCATCGTGTTGCCCAACGGAGTATTTTTGCCCCCGAAAACCAATTTGGACAAACGCACTGGCGCGAATCGCAACGCGTTGTTCCTCTCTCGAATTCATCCCAAGAAAGGTCTGGATCTTCTGGTTTCATCTTGGGCTCGCGTGCGACCGCAGGGCTGGCGGTTGACGATAGCCGGCAATGACGACGGAGGCTATGCCGCGACGCTAGAGGCGATGATTCGCAATTCGGGCGTTGCAGAATCCATCCGATACGTAGGTCCGGCCTATGGCGAAGCAAAGGAAGCCCTCTACCGCGATGCCGATCTATTCGTTCTCCCATCCCATTCGGAGAACTTCGGTATTGTGGTGGCCGAAGCGCTTGCGTGGGGCGTGCCAGTCATCACGACAACCGGCACACCGTGGCGTGAACTTCAATCCGAGCATTGCGGATGGTGGATTCCCGTCACACAGGACGGGCTCGTTGCTGCACTGGCGGAGGCGACATCGGTGCCGGACGCGGCGCGATCGGCGATGGGACTGGCTGGGCGACATTTGATCCAAAGTCGTTACGGCTGGCCCGCCATTGCGCGGGACATGGCCGCCGCGTACGGTGCATTGCTCGCACGCGACGCGACCGGATTGGCTGCCCTGCATTTTGTCCGAACCGGCTGAACTTGTTCCCCATGTCCCGCTTCTATACCGATTATATCAACCGGCTTTCGTGGTCGAACCGACTGAGGCGCCTTGCCTGGAAGCTGGCGCAGGCGCTACTGTTCCGCCCGACGCCTGTGATCCTCTTTGGCTGGCGCGCTTGGTTGGTGCGCCGTTTCGGAGGTGATATTGCTCTTGGCGCGCGCATCTATCCGACCGTCAGCATCTGGGCGCCATGGAATCTGAAGATGGCGGAAGGCAGCACTTTGGCCGACGGCGTCGATTGCTATTCAGTCGACCAAATCTCGGTCGGCCGGGATGCCACCGTCAGTCACCGCGCGGTTCTTTGCACCGCCAGCCACGATCTCTCCGATCCCGGGAGGAAGCTGACCACGCGGCCGATCATTCTTGGAGAAGCGAGCTGGGTATTTGCTGAGGCGTTTATCATGCCTGGGGTTCATGTCGGCGAAGGCGCAGTGGTGGCGGCCCGCGGTGTCGCCACCAAGGACGTCGATGATTGGACGACTGTGGGCGGGAATCCCGCGCGACCGATCGGGAAACGCGTGTTGCGCCGTGTCTGAGCGCCGGGCGGGGTGAAAACAGAAAGATTCCTTCGGCAATGATCTCCGTATTGATCCTCACGCGGAACGAAGAACGAAATCTTCCGGCAGTGCTCAAGAATGTCAGTTGGAGCGACGATATCGTCGTGTTCGACTCCTTCAGCACTGATAGGACCGTCGAAATCGCTAAGGCGGCGGGCGCGCGTGTCGTCCAGCGGGAATTCGACAATGAGCGCAATCAACGCGAGGCGTCACTTCGTGTCGGGTTTAAATACGGTTGGGTCTATAACCCGGACGCCGATGAGCTGGCTGAACCGGAGTTGATCCGGGAGATGAAGGAGGCTGTCAACCGGATCGACCGCGGCGCAGTCGCCTACCGTGTGCGGTTCAAGACGATGTTCTTTGGTCGTTGGATTCGGCATAGCAGCCTTTATCCCACGTGGGTCGTTCGGCTATTCCGTCCCGAATGCGTGAGTTTTGAGCGGGAGATCAACCTAGTGTACGTGATCAAAGGGCCAGAGGGACGGTTCGACAGTCACTTTCTTCATTACACCTTCAATAACGGCATCTCTGCTTGGTTTGAAAAACACAACAAGTACTCGGATAAAGAGGCCTTGGAGAGCCAGCGGGAATTGCGCCCCTTGGAAGTGTGTGCCCGGGAGCTACTCTCCCGTAGTTCCGTCGATCGGAGGCGAGCCCTGAAGGAACTATCCATTCGGATGCCGTTGCGACCGTTGTTTCGGTTCATCTATATGTACTTCGTTCGCGCGGGTTTCTTGGACGGCCGGGCGGGATTGAGCTATTGCACAATGTTGACCGTCTACGAGTACATGATCGTCCTGAAGATTCGGGAGGCGAAGCTCCGGAAGGAAGAGGCTAATCGTGGGCTCCTTTGAATTCTGGTCTTCGGTAGAGTATGGCACCTTCTTGAAGGGGCTTGTGCGAGAGCTCGGCAGCGCAAGCGCTGCCAACGAAGAATGTAGATTGCAGAATGCAGAACGCGGCGATCGGAACCGGGCGGAGAAATGTGGAAATCGGGGAATCAGGAACGGAACAGGGAACGGGATCGAAACGCGCATGCGTTCCGCTACGGATTTCCCGATTGGTGTGCATGAGTGTGAATCAGTGGTTGATCCGACTTCGGAACGTAAAACTCGAAACTCGGAACCTGAAACCCGGAACTCGAAACCCGAAACCACAGGCCGGCCGGACACGGCGCGGACGCAAGGTCCGGCCCTACATGGGAACGATAAGGGCGGAAGCCACGTCGGCGACGTGGACTACAGTTCGGGAGCGGAAGCCTGCCAGCGGTTCGCGGTGAGCGAAGGCGATTACCGGCAGGCGAGGGGAATGTTGGCGCGGTTGCGGATGCGTTGGCGTTGTTACGTCGGTTATCCCGGCTTGCTGCATCGGCGGATTCGGCGCGAGCCGCCGCCGGCTGTCATGGTGGTCTGCACGAACACCTTTTATGCGCCGTGGGTGGCGATGCGCTCGGCGCGGAAGGCCGGTGTGCCGGTGGTGCACTGGATGTTCGATCTGTTTCCCGATGTGCTGATCTTGGCGGGTAAAGTGCGCCCGGGGTCGTGGGCCGAGCGCTGGCTGCGGCGCTGGGTGCGCGCGATGTTCGACGGCGCGGCGGCCAATGTGTTTCTCGGCGAACGGTTGCTGCGGTTTGCCGAAACCAAGTTCGGGCCGATCCCGCGCGCGGTAGTGATACCGGTCGGTTGTGACGCGTCGCCGTTTGCGAATATGGAGCCCGCAGACCGGAGACCGTGTGAAGCCCCACCCACCATGCGCTTGCTGTACTGCGGGAATTTTGGGCGCATGCACGACGTCGATTCACTGATCGGTGCCTTGCGAGCGGGTGTGCCGGAGGGGCTGCGTTTCGATTTTCGTGGCAATGGCGCGGGGTTTCAGGCGCTGGCCGCGGGTGTCGGAGCATCCAGCGAGAACCTCCATTTCGGCGGGAACCTTCCGGAAGCCGAATGGCTGGAGACGATGGCCGCAGCCGACATCGCGCTCGTGACCATGAAGTGTGGCGCCGAGGGAATCGTGATGCCGAGCAAGACCTACAGCGCGATGGCGGCGGGTCAGGCGATCCTGGCGATTTGTCCGCGGGAATCGGATCTCGCCGACACGGTGCGCAAACACGATTGCGGTTGGGTGATCGAGCCTGGCGATGTGGGCGCGCTGCGCAGTCTTTTCGAGACGCTGCCCACTCGCGGCGACGAAGTGCTGTTGAAACGGCGGAATGCCTGGCACGCTGCTCGCGATTGCTACGACCAGAAGGTGCTCGCGCAGAGCTGGCGCGAATTGCTGGCGGGGATGCACGGCGCAGGTGCGAACAAATGAGGGGGAGTCTCCCCATGCTCGCTACCCGATACTCGCTACTCGGTACTCGTTCCGCTTTGACATGAGAACTCTCCTCGTCACCGGCGCGGCCGGATTCATCGGTCGGCGGATGACTGTGGCGGCCGAAGCTGCGGGATGGCGCGTGATCGGACTAGATCGGACGGAAGGCGAGAGGAACGCGGCGAAAGGCGAGGAGACGGACGAGGCAGGCTCCAGCGGCGACTGGATCGTCGCCGACATCACTGCGGAGGCCCCGATCGAGCTGCCGGCGGGGATCGATGCGATCATCCATCTCGCGGGTAAGGCGCACGCGTTGGCCGAGGTGGCGCAGGACGAAGCGGAGTATTTCCGCATCAACACGGAAGGCACGCGCCGGATGCTCGAAGCGGCGCAACGCGCCGGCGTGCGGGCGTTCGTGCTGTTCAGCACGGTGAAGGCCGCTGGCGATACGATGAACGAAGCAGCGAGTAGCGAGGAGGGAGTAGCGAGTAAGCGAAGCCCGAAACCCGAGGCCGGAAACCGGAACCGGGGATCTGGAAATCAGGAAAGCGCGAACCAAACGAGATCGGACATCGGCGTGCATCAGAGCGCATCAGTGGTTTCCTCTCCGCTGGACGAGCTTTGCCCGTTCCCGCCGGACACGCCTTACGGTCAATCCAAGCGCGCTGCGGAGAAGATCGTGCTCGAGGGGGGCTATGTGCCGCATCCGGTCGTGCTTCGCCCATGTCTCGTTTACGGACCCGCGCCGAAGGGGAATCTCGACAAGATGATTGATGCGGTGAAGCGCGGACGTTTTCCGCCGTTGCCGGAAGTGGGCAACAAACGCTCGATGGTCCATATCGACGATGTGATCGCGGCCGCGCTGTTGGCCGCGGAGCATCCGGCGGCGAAAGGGCAGGTGTTCATCGCGGCCGACAACGAACCGTTTTCGACACGCCAGCTATTCGAATGGATCTGTCGGGCTGCCGGCAAGCGGGTGCCGGGCTGGTCCGTGCCGCTGTGGCTCCTGCGACTGCTCGGCTGCGTGGGCGATCGGATCGGCAAGTTGCGGGGACGGCGTTTTGTATTCGATTCCGATGCGCTCGCGAAGTTGACCGGCAGCGCCTGGTACACGTCCGCGAAGTTGCAGCGAGAGTTGGGCTGGCGGCCGAAGCATACGTTGCGTGCGACCATGCCGGAGATCGTTGCGAAATGCGGGGAGCCGAAACGCTGACGCATTCCGCTGCGGCAAGGGATCCGTTCCTGATTTGCTGAGCTCCAGATCCATTTGGCGGATCGCTGCTCTCGCGAGCAGCGCCACAGAAGTCAGGAGCTAGAAGCTTGGAGACGGCGGTCGGTTCCGTTCCTGATTTTCTGAGTTCCACATTCGAGCTTCCGGCTCCCGGAGCCAGGTCGACGAACTGGCCTACAGTTGACGGAGGTGAGGATCGGCGTGCATCGGTGCTCATCTGCGGCTAACCATCTCGAATTGTTCTCATGGATTTGCGTTTGTTTTTGATTCCAGGCTACGGTTTCGGAGCGGCGTTGCTGACGTGGTTTCTCGTCGGGCAACTCATCCGGCTCGCGCCGCGCATCGGCCTGCTCGATCGGCCCAACGAGCGCAGCTCGCACACGCGGGTGACGCCGCGCGGCGGCGGGATCGGGTTCGTGATCGCGATCGCGTTGGCGATCGGTGTCTTCGCGCTGGTGGGGGGCGATCCAGCAACATCGGCGACGTGGCCGAAAATTGTCGCGACGCAGCTCTTCGCCGTGCTCGCGGCGGCGTTGTTCATCGCCGCGATCAGTTTGCGCGACGACTTCAAGTCGCTTGGTGCGGGACTGCGGTTCGCGTGCCACTTCGCGGCGGCCGGCGTGGCGGTGGGGACGCTCGGCGCCTTCCGCGGACTCGACCTGCCGTTTGTGGGGACGTGGATGTTGCCGGGCGGACTCGCGATCGCTTTGACGGTCGTGTGGATCGTGGGACTGACCAACGTCTACAACTTCATGGACGGAATCGACGGCATTGCCGGTGTGCAGGGCGTGACGGCGGGACTGGGGTGGGTGATCGCGGGCTTGGCGTTTGGCGCGCCGGCGACCGCGTTTCTCGGTGTGGTGCTGGCGGCGGGCTGTGCGGGATTCCTGGTGCACAACTGGTCGCCGGCGAAGATCTTCATGGGCGATGTGGGCAGCGCGTTTCTCGGCTTCCTTTTCGCCGTGGTGCCGCTGGTGGCGGTGCGCGAGGTGCCGGAGGTCGCAGGCGTGTGGCCGTTGTTCGCCGGCCTGGTCGTGTGGCCGTTTGTCGGCGACGGATTCCTCACCTTCATGCGGCGGTTGAAGAAGCGCGAAAAGGTATGGGAAGCGCACCGCAGTCATCTCTATCAACGGCTCACGCGCACCGGTTGGAGCCACGCGCAGGTGAGCCGACTCTACGCCGGCTGGGCCGGGCTGACGGTGAGCGTGGCGTGGCTGTGGTCGACGGATTTTCCCGGGGTGGGCTGGCTCGTCCTTGCGGTGCCGCTCGGTTCGCTCGCGGCGTTGTTCGCGTTCGTTTCGAAACGCGAACGGACGCGGGGATCAGGCTGAGAATGTGGAAATCAGGGAATCAGGAACGGAAAGCAGACAGAGGACAGAGGGGGCAGGGGCGTTCCCCGCTCAAGCAACATGAACTGGAAGCCACGGACTCCACAGATGAACGTGGATCGTCCACTGATCATTCGTGCCGATCCGTGTGATCCGCGGTCGATCACGGCCGGAACGCCGTGGGCGGGGTGTTTGATTCTCTGCAGGCGCGAGCCTGGCTGTTGACGGAGCAACGCGGAACAACATAAAGGCCGACATGACCAGCGTGCCTGCGCCGATCGCAGTTCTGCTCCAGCCATTGAAGGCGGACCTTGACCGATATGGTGTGCGCGGACTCTACCTTTTCGGATCGCGGGCACGAGGTGATGCGCGCCCGGACAGCGATTGGGATTTTGTGGCGGAGTTTGTATCTCCGCCCGATTTCGATCAGTTCATGGCCGTACGCGATCTTTTGGAGGAGCGTCTCCGTGGTCCGGTGGATCTGCTTTCGCGCACCGCCTGTCCTCCTCGGCTTTGGAAATCGATCGAACCGGAACTGCTCCATGCCGCGTAGTCCGAACGATCGTTTGCTGGACATGGTGGAGGCGAGCGACGCGATCTCCGCATATATCGCAGGGTACGACGCCGTCTCCTTTGCTTCGGATAGTAAAACACGGGATGCGGTCATTCGGCAGTTCGAGATCATTGGTGAGGCGGTCAAGGCGTTGCCGGCGGAGTTGACGATACGTGAACCGGAGATCCCCTGGCGGCAGATCGCGGGTTTTCGCGATGTGCTGGCGGCCCATTCGTACTTTGCGGTGGATGCATCAGTCGTTTGGGATGCGGCGTCGCGCCGGATTCCCGAACTGCGGGCCGCTTGTTTGCGACTCTTGGGCTGACACCGTTACGGGTCTCGCAGGTGGCAACGCGGGCGGGGTTAGGGCGACTCCGTTCCTGATTCCGTGATTTCCACATTCGAAATGGGTGCGAACGAAACGCTCGCGCGTTCCGCTACAGGACTCGGATTCCCGAGTACGTGAGTTTCAGATTTCCACAGTTCGCCCAGCGAATCGGGATCGCGCTTCTGCTGCTGCTCGGCGCCGCCGGACTGCGGGCGGAGACGCGAGTCTTCGCGGCGGGCAAGGTGCTGTTGCCGGTGTATGTCTCGGCGGAGGCGACAGCGGACGAGAAGCTCGCGGCCGAGGAGCTGACGCGGGTGCTCGGCGCGATGTCGGGCCTGGCATGGTCGGTGCAACCGGAAGCGGCGAACGGGTCGGCGGGATTCTACATCGGCCGAACGCGACGGGCGGCGGCGTTGTTGCCGGAGCTGCGCGCTGCGAAGGATCTGCTCGCGCCGACGAGCGGCGAGATCGGGCCAGACGGGTTCCGGATCCGGACGTTGCGCGGCAGTGTTTTCATCCAAGGGGCAACGCCTGAAGCGATGCCGTACGCCGTTGCGTGGTTGTTGCAGCGGGAAGCGGGCGTGCGGTGGTACGCTCCGGGCGCACTCGGCGAAGTAATCCCGCGGCGCGATGCGTGGACGTTGCGGGACCTCGCGATCGTCCGCGAACCGGCGTACGTCTCGCGCGAGGTCCACGGGTTGCGCGGTGAAGCGGGGCGCGATTGGGAGCGGCGCAACGGGCTGCGTCGACGTCTCGACTACAGCCACAATCTTACGAACGTGTTCACGCCGGAGGTGTACGACGCGCATCCGGAATGGTTCGGCGAAATCGGCGGCGTGAGGCGGCGTCCGATGGGGAAGGGCGAATACCACTGGCAGCCGGAACTTTCGCGGGCGGACGTGGCGGAGTTCGCCGCGGAGCGAGCGGCAGAGGCGTTGGCGCGAGTGCCGGAGCGTGCGAGTTTCGCGTTCGGGGTGAACGACACGGTGCGTTTCGACCAAGGGGCCGGCACGCGCGCTGTGGTCGAGCCGCTGCGCTACTTCCGCGAGAAGCCGGACTACTCGGCGTTGGTCTTCGGTTTCATGAACCGTGCGGCGGAGTCGCTCGCGCGCCGGCCGGGGATGGAGAACCGTTATCTCGGGTGCCTCGCGTACTTCTGGTGCGAGAATCCGCCGGCGTTCCGCGTGAACGAGCGTGTGATGCCGTACGTCACCACGGACCGGACTCAGTTCTACGACACCCGTTTCCGGGCGGAGGATTACGCGTTGATGTCGCGCTGGGGCCGGTCGGGGGTGCGTGCGTTCGGGTTGTGGGAATATGCGGAGGGTAACGCTTTCTTGATTCCACGGGTGCCGCATGCCGCGTTGGCAGAGTCGTTGCGTGAGGGCTGGTGGCGCGGCGCGCGCGGCTACATGGGCGAATGTGGTCCGCACGCGGGGTTCGACGCGTACAAGATCTGGATGCTCGCGCAGCTCATGTGGGACCCCGCGCGAACCGATGCGGAACTCGCCGACGACTTTTTCGGTGGCTGGTACGGACCGGCGGCGGAGCCGATGCGACGCTTCTTCGCGCGCTGCGAGGAAGTCTGGATGGCGCAATCGGGGCCGCCCTGGTGGATCAAGCTCTACCAACAACAGGACCAGGCGCTGCTGTTTCCGCCGGAGGTTTGCGCGGAGCTGCGGCGGTATCTGGATGAAGCCGCGACGCTGGCGGGAGGGCGAAACGGGAAACCGGATGGCGAATGTGGAAATCAGGAACTCAGGAACGGAGCTGTAGGCCAGGGCGGCGACCTGGCTGCGAGCGGCGCAGCGGGGAATGTGCAAATCTGGAAAACAGGAATCGGAACGGAGGATGGAATCGAAACGCGCACGCGTTCCGCTACGGCGGATCAAAAGACGGAGGCCGGAAGCCACGTGAGCGACGTGGCTTACAGTTCGAAATCCGAAACGCGAAACCCGAAACCCGAAACCCTGAACTCTCCCGCAGAAGCGGTCCGCCTCACCAGCCGCGCGTTCGCCGTCACGGAGGCGGCGGTGGAGTTCGATCGGATTCGGCGAGAGTTGATGGCGGGCGAGGCAGAGCGCCTTTCGGCGACAGAGCTCGGCCGGCGGCTGTCCGCTTGGCAACATGCGCGGGTGGAGCTGGAGCGCGCGATCCGCGATGCGACGACCGGCGAGGCGCCGGCGATGGCGACGGCGAACATCGGTTACATGCTGCGCAACGATCCTGTGCCCGGACTTCTGATGCAGCTTGCCCGCCACGGAGCCGGCGCGCCGCAGGCGGCGATGCGCGAGTTGGCGGCCGCGGGCGAGACGGTGCCGGAACATTGGCGGGCGTTGGCGGTATCGCTCGCCGACCAGGCGATGGGGAGAACGCCGAACCTGCTGTCGAACGCGAGTTTTGTGACGGCAGCAACGACCGGGCAGGAACCACGTTTCCTTTTCCCACTCTCGGGCGAGGTGCCGGCGCAATGGGAATTGCGCGCCGCACCGACGGAGCATGGCCGGGTCGCGCTGGGATCGTCGAACGGGCGATCGCGGGTGCTGCGGATCGAGGGCGCGTGGGATACGCAGTTGCTCCAGACGCAGCCGGCACGGGCGGGATCGCTCTATGTCGCAACAATGCGGTTGCGCGGGCGGAGCAGCCCGGGCAACGACGCGGCGCTTTTCCTCACGTTCCTCGATGCGGGTGGCGCGCGAGTCGGCGAGTACCGCACGGTGATGCTGCCGAAGGGGGAGAGCGAGTGGCGCACCCTTGTGTTGGCGGATGCGGCTCCAGAGCGGGCGAAATATGTCGTCCTCGGCGTGAGCGCGCTGCGGCAGTTTGGCGGCGATTGGCTTGAGGCCGCGGAGGCTTCGCTCACGGCGCACCCGCGAACCGTGCGGGCCGATCAGCCTTCGCGCGATTCGCTGTGACCGATCCGGTAGGCCGTTCCTAGCTCTTCGCACCGATGCCCGCGAACCAACAACGCCCTCCGACTCACCCCACAGGCGATCTCGCGAAACGTGTTTTCGATTTCGGCGCGGCGCTGCTGTTGCTCGTGCTGTTGTCGCCGTTGTTGTTGGGGCTCGCGATAGCGGTGCGCTTGAACCTCGGCTCGCCGGTGTTGTTTCGTCAGCGGCGGCCGGGACGCGGTGGGCGGATTTTCACGGTGGTGAAGTTTCGCACGATGCGCGACGCGGTGGGGCGGGACGGGCAGCCGTTGCCGGACGCGGAGCGGCTCACGCCGTTTGGGCTGCGACTGCGCGCGTCGAGCTTGGACGAGTTGCCGGAGCTCTGGAACATCCTGCGGGGTGAGATGAGCTTGGTCGGGCCGCGTCCGCTGCTGGTCGAGTATCTCGATTACTACACGCCGGAGGAGGC
>DATGXO010000046.1:0-6643 GCA_035298965.1 Opitutaceae bacterium
CTTCCGTTACCTCGCGCCATGCCCTCGGTTCTCATCGTCGACGATCTCACCTCCATCCACGAGATGCTGGAGGCCGTCATCCAGCCCATCGGCTTCACCGCTGCGTTTGCGACCGATGGAAATAAGGCCTTGGAACGCTACAAAGCCGAGAAATTCGACCTGGTGCTCGTGGACGTGCAGATGAAGCCGATGGACGGCATCACGCTGTTGCGCGAACTTAAGAAGCATGACGCGCAGGCCGTCGTGGTCGTGATGACCGCCTACGCGAACACGACCTACGCCCTCGACGCCCTGAAGCTTGGCGCCTTCGACTTCCTGCAGAAGCCATTCAAGGTCGACGAGCTCATCTCCGCGCTCAAACGCGGCGTCGAGTTCAAGAAACTTGGTGTCACTCGCGCGAAGAAAACGCTATCACCTGCTGCCGGAGCTGGCCCGGTGCACGCCGACGAGACGGTTGCGGCCGACCAGCTTGAGGCATTCGTCGTCGGTGAGAGCAAGAAGATCAAAAAGATCGGGCCGCAGATCAAGAAGCTCACCACGTCGAAGACTCCCGTTCTCATCATCGGAGAACCCGGCACGGGCAAACGAGTCATCGCCGAGCTTATCCACGCTCAAGGCAACCCGCCCGGCAGCCCGCTGGTGCGTTTCGATTGTTCCTCCGTGCCAGAGGATGAGCTCCGCGAAGGCCTCATCGGTGCGCAGAGCCAAGGCGGCTCTTGGATCGAGCAGGCGAAGGCCGGCACGCTCTTCCTCGAAGAGGTGAACGCCCTGCCCCTCCCGATTCAGAAAGCCTTGGTCGGCGTGTTGCGCGCGGCCGGCTCGAGCTTCCGCCTCTGCTGCTCCAGTACCGAGGACCTCGAGAAGCTCATCGACCAAGGCAAATTCCACGACGAACTCTTCTATCGCATCGGCGCCCTTCCGCTGATGCTCCCCGCGCTCCGCGAGCGCATCGAAGACCTCCCGCAACTGCTCAAGAATTTCGCCACCTCGGTGCGCAACCCGAAGTTCGACACCAAGCAGGTGGAGTTTGCCCCGGACGCCGTCGCCGCCCTCTCGGCCTACCGTTGGCCGGGCAACATCTCCGAGCTCAGCCAGATCGTATCCGCGGTGGTTTCCGAAGCGGATTCGAAGACGATCACCGCCGCGCAACTCCCCGAACGTTTCCGCGATCTGAAGGATCTTCCGTCCCTCGCCGATTTCCTCGCGCAGGAAGAAAAATCCTACGTTGATCGAGTGCTCCGAGCGTGCCGTGGGGACAAAGCCAAGGCCGCGAAAATCCTCGGGGTCGAGATCGCGCGGATCGGCTGAACGCGCACAGCAGACCAGTCCGCCGCGCCACGCGGCGAGCAGCGATCCGTCCGGCGGGCGCTGGATGCCTTTTTCCCGGGTGTAGCTCGTGGCCACGAGCGGCAAATTCACCCCTGCCGACTTCCCGCTTGCGCCGCCCTCGGGCGCTTTTCACGCTCCGCGAAATTTTGCCATGCCGAAGCGCACCGACCTCGAAACCATCCTCATCATCGGAGCCGGACCGATCATCATCGGCCAAGCTTGCGAGTTCGATTACTCCGGCACCCAAGCCTGCAAGTCCCTGAAGGAAGAGGGCTACCGGGTCGTGCTCGTGAACTCCAACCCGGCCACCATCATGACCGATCCGGAGTTCGCCGATGTCACCTACATCGAGCCGCTCACCGTCGAGATGCTCGAGCGCATCATCGAGGTCGAGAAACCCGACGCCCTCCTCCCCACCCTCGGCGGCCAGACCGCGCTCAATCTCTCGATGGAGCTCCACAAGCTCGGCATCCTCGAGAAACACGGCGTGGAGATGATCGGCGCCAAGCCGCCCGCCATCGCCAAGGGCGAGGACCGCCAACTCTTCAAGGACGCGATGCTCAAGATCGGCCTCGACGTCGCCAAATCCCGCACCGTCCACACGCTCGATGCCGCCCGCGCCGCAGCCGACGCCATCGGCACCTTCCCCCTCATCATCCGCCCCTCGTTCACCCTCGGCGGCACCGGCGGCGGCATCGCCTACAACCGCGAGGAATTCGACACCATCGTCGCCGGCGGACTCGAGGCCTCCCCGACCCACGAAGTCCTCATCGAGGAATGTCTCCTCGGTTGGAAGGAGTACGAGATGGAGGTCATGCGCGACCACAAGGACCAGTGCGTCGTCATCTGCTCCATCGAGAACTTCGACCCGATGGGCGTGCACACCGGCGACTCGATCACCATCGCGCCGGCCATGACGCTCACCGACAAGGAGTATCAGGCGATGCGCGACGCGTCGTTCGCCGTCATCCGCGAGATCGGCGTCGAGACCGGCGGCTCCAATATCCAGTTCTCCATCGATCCGAAGACCGGCCGCATGGTCGTGATCGAGATGAACCCGCGCGTCTCGCGCTCCTCGGCCCTCGCCTCGAAGGCCACCGGTTTCCCCATCGCCAAGATCGCAGCGAAACTTGCCGTCGGCTACTCGCTCGACGAGATCCGCAACGACATCACAAAGGAGACGCCCGCCAGCTTCGAACCCACGATCGACTATGTGGTGACGAAGATCCCGCGCTTCGCCTTCGAGAAATTCCCCGGCGCCAACACCACCCTCACCTCCGCCATGAAGTCGGTCGGCGAGGCGATGGCCATCGGCCGCACGTTCAAGGAGTCATTCCAAAAGGCGCTCCGCTCGCTCGAGATCGGCGCCCGCGGCTTCGGCGGCGGCGGCAAACTCGGCGACAACAACCTCCCCGACGAGCAGACGATCATCGCCAAGCTCGGCACGCCCAACGCCGAACGCGTCTTCTACATCCGTTACGCCTTCAAGGCCGGCTTCTCCGTCGAGCGCATCTTCGACATCACCGCCATCGATCCGTGGTTCCTCGAGCAACTCCGCGAGCTCCACGAGATGGAGGAGTTGCTCAAGACCAAGCTCCTCGCCGATCTCGACGCCGCCACGCTCCGCCGCGTGAAATCCGCCGGGTTCTCCGACGCCCAGCTCGCCCACCTCTGCGGCGCGCCGCTCAAGACCGTGCGCGAACACCGCCGCAAGCTCGGCGTGAAGACCATGTACCGCCTCGTCGACACCTGCGCCGCCGAGTTCGAAGCGTTCACCCCGTACTACTACTCCTCCTACGGAGACGAGAACGAGGTCATCCGCAGCTCCCGCCCGAAGATCATGATCCTCGGCGGCGGTCCCAACCGCATCGGCCAGGGCATCGAGTTCGACTACTGCTGCGTGCACGCCTCGTTCGCGCTCCGCGAACTCGGCTTCGAGACCGTGATGGTCAACTCCAACCCGGAGACCGTCTCGACCGACTACGACACCTCCGACCGGCTCTACTTCGAGCCGCTCACCCTCGAGGATGTCCTCGAAATCTACGAACAGGAGCAGTGCCAGGGCGTGATCGTGCAGTTTGGCGGCCAGACCCCGCTCAACCTCGCCACCGCCCTCAAGGCCAACGGCGTCAACGTCATCGGCACCAGCCCCGAGTCCATCGAGCTCGCCGAGGACCGGAAGCTCTTCGCCGGCATCCTCAACAAGCTCAACCTCAAGCAACCCGCCAACCGCACCGCCCTCACCGAGGACGAGGCGCTCAAGCACGCCGCGGAGCTCGGTTTCCCGGTGCTGCTCCGCCCGTCGTTCGTCCTCGGCGGTCGCGGCATGTTCATCCTCTACAGCATCGAGGAGATGCGCGCGGTCATTCGCCAAGTCTTCGAGGTCATGCCCGACAAGCCCGTCCTCATCGACAAGTTCCTCGAGGACGCCCACGAGCTCGATGTCGACTGCATCGCCGATGGCGAGACCGCCATCATCGGCGGCATGCTCGAGCACATCGAGTTCGCCGGCGTGCACTCCGGCGACGCCGCCATGGTCATGCCCCCACACACCCTCTCGAAGCCCATGCTCGAGCAGGTGCGCCAGGCCACCATCGCCCTCGCCAAGGCCCTCAACGTCGTCGGCCTGATGAACGTCCAGTTCGCGATCAAGGACAACGACCTCTACGTGCTCGAGGTCAACCCGCGCGCCTCGCGCACCGTCCCCTTCGTCTCCAAGGCCATTGGACAGCCCCTCGCCAAGCTCGCCGCCAAGTGCATGGCCGGAAAGAAGCTCGCCGAGCTCGGCTTCACCCGCGAGCTCACCCCGCGCCACTGGTGCGTGAAGGAAGCCGTGTTCCCCTTCAACCGTTTCCCCGGCGCCACCATCATCCTCGGGCCCGAGATGCGCTCCACCGGCGAAGTCATGGGCCTCGACGACGACCTCGGCATCGCCTTCGCGAAAACGCAGATGGCCGCCAAGCCCTCGCTCCCGCTCCAGGGCAACGTCTTCCTCTCCGTGAAAGACGCCGACAAGCAGCGCGCCGTCGACCTCGGCCGCCAGCTCGTCTCCGTCGGCTTCAGCATCTACTCGACCTCCGGCACCGCCAAGGTCCTGCAGGAGAGCGGCGTGCCCGTGACCCGCATACCACGCCTCGACGAAGGCCGCCCCAACGTCGTCGACATGATCAAGAACGGCCGGATGCAGCTCATCATCAACACGCCCTCCGGCATGATGCCGCGCCAGGACGAGAACAAGATCCGCACCGCCGCCGTCGCGAACAACATCTCGATCATGACGACCATCGCCGGCGCCTTCGCCGCCCTCCGCGGCATCAAGGCGATGAAGCAGAAACGCGTCGGCGTGCGCTCCCTCCAGAGCTACGTCGGTAACGTCCTCTGATCCGGCAACGCTTCACGCGTCAACCCGTTCATCCTCCCGCGCCGGTCCCCTCAGGACCGGCGCTTTTGTTTGCCCTGTAGGCCACGTCGCCGACGTGGCTCTTCCACCTCCGCCCCTCGTCCCTCGACGCTCGACACAAACGTTACGCTTCAGCCGCCGAGCAACCGCGCTGGCAGGAACAACAACGCTCGCACGAACGCCAGCAACCCCTCGATCACCGCACCGAAAATCCGAAACGGGATCGCGAGCAGCCAGAGCAGCGGGAAAACGAGCAGCAGCAGCAACGCCAGCGGCCAGCACAGCACCAGCAACAGCGTCCAGAGGATCAGCGAGAGCAGGAGTTTCATGGCGGGAGCGACTTCGTTCTCCCCTCAACACACGCATCGCCGCGCAGAGTTGCGGAAAAGTCGCGCCGTCCGCCCGCCGTACGTCGGGTCGTGCATATTCACGTCAACCACCGCGCTTATCGAAGGTGGCCGGCGCCGCCATTCCACCCAATCATCCGTTTCTCGCCCCATGATTTCCCCTCTCCTCCGCCGCGCCGGCTTCGGCCGGATCACCTCGTCTGTTCTCGCACTCCTGCTGCCGCTGCTCGCGCAGGCGCAGCAACTCACCGTCTCCTCCGACCGCGACCGCTATCGCACCGGCGAGACCATCACCTGGGAAATCGCCCTCACTGGCGACGTGCAGCGGTCGCGTTACCGCCTGCGTAACGGAGGCCTCGAGACTGCCGAGTGGCACGAGCTCACGCTCACCGCCGGCAAGGCCGCGCTCACCACGCCCGCGGGCGCGACTCCCGGCTGGCAGTTGCTCGAGGTGCTGGGCACCGCCGCCAACGGCGCGGAGGTCAAGGCCTTCGGCGGCGCGCTGATCGCCCCCGAGCAAATCACCCCCGCCGTGCCTGCTCCCGCGGACTTCGCGACATTCTGGTCCGCCAAACTCGCCGAACTCGCCAAGATCCCGCTCAACCCCGTCGCCACCTCCGGCGACTCCGGTCGCGAAGACGTCTCCTACTCGCTCGTCCGCCTCGACAACCTTCGCGGCACCCATGTCGAGGCTCAGCTCGCGCGCCCGAAGGCGGGCAAGAAGCTCCCCGCCCTCGTCATCTTCCAGTGGGCCGGCGTCTACGGACTCCAGAAGGACTGGGTCCTCGGGCGCGCCGCCGAAGGCTGGCTCACGCTCGACGTCAACGCCCACGATCTGCCGATCGGCAAACCCGAGGCGTTCTATCAGGAACTCGCCAAGACCGAGCTCGGCAACTACCCGCACATCGGCAACGACGACCGCGAGACGAGCTACTTCCTCCGCATGTACCTCGCTTGTCACCGCGCCGTGGAGTACATGGCCACGCGGCCCGATTGGGACGGCCGCACGCTCGTCGTCATGGGCGCCAGCCAAGGCGGCCTGCAGGCCCTCGTCGCCGCCGCGCTCCACCCGCGTGTCACCGCCGCGCTCGCCGAAGTCCCCGCCGGCAGCGACCAGCTCGGGCCCGATGTCGGCCGCCTCGCCGCCTACCCCACCCAGCTCAACCAAGCGTGGGACCGCGACCCCGCGAAAGTACGCGCCGCCAGCCTCTACTACGACGTCGTCAACTTCGCCCCCCGCATCCGCTGCTCCACGCTGATCGGCGTGGGTTTGATCGACACGGTCGTGCCGCCGCCCGGCGTGTTCGCGAGCTTCAACCAGATCACCGCGCCCAAGGAGATCGTCGTCATGCCGCGCGCCGACCACATGATTGGCCACGATCCCTACCAACTCCGCGCCGAGGCCTGGCTGAAGGAACTGCGGCAAGGCCGGGCACCGCAGCTCGCTCGCTGAACATCCTCGGCAAGCGGCCCCGAAACAGCCTTTCCGCTCTGTCCGCGAACCGACCCCGTTCGCTGCGCCGCCGCTCGCGAGAGCGACGACCCGCCTGAAGAAAAGCCGTAGCCT
>DATGXO010000047.1:0-8109 GCA_035298965.1 Opitutaceae bacterium
TGAGCTGAAGCTCATCTGCGATCTCATGTACGAGTCCGGCATCGCCGGCATGCGTTTCTCCATCTCCGAGACCGCCAAGTACGGCGACATCACCCGCGGCCCGCGCGTGATCAACAAGGACACGAAGAAGGAGATGAAGAAAATCCTGAAGGAGATCCAGTCCGGCCAGTTCGTGAAGGAGTGGGTGAAGGAATACAAGGGCGGCCTGAAGAACTACAACAAGCTCCTCAACGCCGGCGCCAAGCACCCGATCGAGAAGACCGGCACGTACCTCCGCGGCATGATGCCTTGGATGGCCAAGAAGAACATCAAGGGCGTCGCCGCCGCCTACTGAGGCGACCGCAACGACTCCAGTTTTCCCTCAGGCGCGGCGAGCGATCGCCGCGCCTTTTTCGTCGCTTCTTCATGGCGGGTTCACGGTGGCTTCACGAGCGTGTGCGAAGGTGGTGCTCAACCTATGAGCTCTCTTCTGCGCGCCTCGCTCTGCCTCGCCCTGCTGTGCCTCGCGGCGGTCGTCACCCTCGGTGAACCGGCTGCCGACCGCTGCCTCTCGCCGTACTTCCTCGTGAAATCGGGTGCCGAAACCGGCGCCGATTTCCCCCTCCAATCGACGAAGGTCTCCGCCGAAATCGCGGGACCGATAGCCGAGGTCCACGTTGTCCAGACGTACGTGAACCGCGGCAAGGCCGCGATCGAGGCGACCTACCTTTTCCCGGCCTCCACTCGCGCCGCAGTGCACGGGCTCACGATGACGCTCGGCGGCCGGCGCGTCGTGGCGCAGATCAAGGAGCGCGGCGAGGCGCGGCGCACATACGAGCAGGCGAAAGCCGACGGCAAGACCGCCTCGTTGCTCGAGCAGCAGCGGCCGAACGTGTTTTCAATGAACCTCGCCAACATCCTCCCGGACGACGTTGTCGAGGTCGAGTTGGCGTACTCGGAACTGCTTGTGCCGACCGACGGCACCTATGAATTCGTCTATCCGACCACGGTGGGACCGCGGTATTCGAACCGGCCGGCTGCGACCGCGACAGCCGAGGAACGCTGGGTCGCTAATCCGTACCTACCGCAGGGCTCGCCGGCGGCGTCGAGCTTCGCACTCGAGGCGCGCGTAGTGAGCGGCATGCCGTTGCATGAGGTCGCGTCGAGCACGCACCGGGTCGGCATCGATTTCCGCGCCGCCAACGAGGCGCAGGTCTCGATCGCGCCCGACGAACCGCTCGCGGCTGATCGCGATTTCATCCTGCACTACCGGCTCGCGGATGGCGCGATCGAGACCGGGCTCCTGCTCGACAAGCCGGCTCAGCCCGATGGCGACGGCCATTTCCTGTTGCTACTCGAAGCGCCGGCACGGCCTGCGGCGACACAGGTGCCTCCGCGCGATTTCCTCTTTGTGGTCGACGTGTCCGGCTCGATGCACGGCTTCCCGCTCGATGCGGCGAAGACGCTTCTCCGCGAACTCGCGGCGAGGCTGCGCCCGGTGGACAGTTTCAACATCCTCCTCTTTGCGGGAGACAACCGGTTGCTCTCGCCCGCGTCGTTGCCGGCCACGACCGAGAACGTGACCGCGGCGCTGGCGCTGCTCGATCAGGAGCAGGGCGGCGGCGGCACGGAGCTGTTCGCGGCGATGCAGCGCGCGCTCGCCGTGCCCGGCGCCGAAGGGAAGGCGCGAATCATATCTGTGGTGACGGACGGCTACGTCGACATGGAGCCGGAGCTGTTCGATCTAGTGCGGGCGAATCTCGGGCGCGCGAGCCTGTTCGCGTTCGGGATCGGTTCGGCGGTGAACCGCCATCTGCTCGAAGGGTTGGCGCGCGCCGGTCGCGGCGAACCGATCGTCGTCACCGACGACACGAAGACGGTCGCGGCGGCGGCGAGCTTCCGCGAGATGATCGAGTCGCCCGTGCTCACGGGCGTTCAGGTGCAGTTCGATGGCTTCGCGGCGGATGATCTCGCGCCCTGGCCGGTGCCCGATGTGTTTGCGCGCCGGCCGGTGGTGCTCGCGGGGCGGTTTCGCGGCGAGCATGCCGGCAAGATCCGGATCTCCGGTCGGAGCGGCGAAAACGACTGGAACGCGGAGATCGACACGGCGGCGGCGACCACGTTGCGATCTCACGGCTTGGTCGGCCGGCTCTGGGCGCGGCAGCGGATCGCGGAACTTTCGGATATGCAGGAGCTGAAGCTCGACGAGGCGCGCAAGGCGGAGGTCACGCGGCTCGGCCTGCGCTACAACTTGCTCACGAAGTACACGTCGTTCGTCGCGGTTGATGAGGTTGTGCGGCGCGACCCCGCCGATCCGCTGCGCACCGTGGCGCAGCCGTCGTTGCTGCCGCAGGGTGTTTCGGATCTCGCCGTGGGCGGTGACGTCGCGACGACGCCGGAGCCGGCGACTGTGTTGCTGCTCGGCGCCGCGGTGATCTGCGTCGGCGCGAGCGGTTGGCGACGCTGGCGTGCCGGTCGCGGTGCTGTGGCCAAGACCGGGGACTCGCTGTCGTGAATGAATCCGGCATTGGCGCCGGCGCGGCGGCGGAGCGACCGGACGTACCATCATGCGGCCGAGAGTCCGTCCGATCTTCGAGCGAGGATGAGGTTAGCGTATCCGAAGGCAGCTGGCATGCTATGTGGTGCTCGCGCGGCGCGGCGGTGGTGGCGTGGTCGGTCGCCGGTTGGCCGGTGTGGCGTTGGTACATCGCGCGGATCCGCGACGGGTCCGACGAACCGTGGGGGCTGGCGGCGCTGGTCGTCGCGTTGGCCTTCGTGCCGTGGCGGCGCTTGTTGGAACCGTTGTCGCCCGGCTCGGCGTTCCTTGCCGGCGCGGCGTTGCTGGCTGTGTTTGTTGGGTATGACACGTTGCCTGCGCTCGTGCGCGGCGGTCTCTGGATGCTGGCGCTGATGGCGTTGCTCGGCACGGAGGGCGGTGCGGTCGCGCGCGGCGGGCTGCTGTTGTTGTCGCTGCCGGTTGTCGCCACGGCGCAATTCTACCTGGGTTTCCCGCTGCGGGCCTTCACCGCGGCGTGCAGCGTGCCGGTGCTGAGGCTGTGCGGTTACGAGGTGGCGCGGCAGGGCACGGCTCTGCACTGGGCGGGCGAGACGGTGCTGGTGGACGCGCCGTGCAGTGGCATCCAGATGCTTTGGACGGGGCTGTTTGCGGCGTGCGCGATGGCGGCGGTGCGCGGGTTCGGCGGCATCGCGACCCTGCGGCTGCTGCGTTGGGCCGGTGCGGCCGTGGCGGGGGCGAACCTGCTGCGCTGCGTGGCGTTGTTTCTCCTGGAGGTGCGCGGGGGCGGGATTCCCGAGTGGCTGCACACTGGCGTGGGATTGATGTGTTTCGGTGCCGCGCTGGGCGCGGTGGTGTGGCGAGCAGGGCGGTCGGGCGCGGGGCAGGCTCCGAGCCGCGAGCGGATTGATCGCGCAGGCGGGGGGCGGGCGACGCGCCTCGCGGCGGAGTGGTTTTTCCCCGCGCTTGGGTTGCTTCTGGTCGGTGTGGCGGTGCGCCCGCTGTTTGGTGGAGCGGCGGAAACGCTTGTGGAAGGAACGGAATTTCCAGGTTGGCCGGAAACATTCGAGGGGCGCGCGCTCACGCCGCTGCGGCTCTTGGAACGCGAGGCGAGGTTCGCGGCGGGTTTTCCCGGGCGGATCGGCGTGTTCACCGATGGCGAGCGCACGGTCCTGTTGCGGTGGGTGGCGCGTGAGACGCGGCAACTGCACCCGGCGCTGCATTGCCTGCGAGGGCTCGGCTACGCAGTGCAGTCGGGGCCGGTGTGGCGGGACGGGGGCGGGCGCCGCTGGGGAACGACACTCGCCGAGCGCGACGGGCACACGCGCCGGGTGCGCGAGCGGATCAACGACGACGGTGGACGCGAATGGACCGACGTATCCGCCTGGTGGTGGGACGCGTGGCGCGGCACCAGCGCCGGGCCGTGGTGGGCGGCGACGGTCTTCGAAGACTGAGCGAGCGGGCGGCGTTACGCCGCGGTCTTCTTCCGGCGGAATAGCAGCCGCAGCAACACGATGACCACCACCGCTCCGGCTGTCGCAAGCGCGCCACGGTTCGCCTTTTGGTAGAGGCGGAGAAACCCGGGCGGCTGGATCTGGAGCTGCGCGGTCCAGGTGACGCGGTCGGGGACAGCTTGGCCGACCTTCGGGTTCTCGCGATCGAGGCGAGGGACGACCATGTCCAGATCGAAGGACGCCGGGATCGTGCGGCCGTAGAGTTTCGGATCGGCGGGCACGGCGACGCGGAGGAGTACGGCGATGTTCGACTCGATATCCTCCGGTTTCTTGCCCGGAGCGAGCTGCGGGGTCTTGATCTTCTTTTCCCAGTCGGTGCTGTTCTGGCTCCGCGCGGAGAGGGGACGCGGGGTGGCTTCGCCGGGCACTTCGAGCTGCGCGCGCAGGGCGACGGCACGATGCAGGCCCTTGATCGAGGTCTGGGCGAGTTTCACGAAAAGCGGGTTCTCCTCGCCGGCGATGACGAGGAACACGCCCGGCGGAGGCAGATCGAGGCGCTTGACGTAGGTCTGCGTGCTCACTGCCGCCGTGATCAACGCGAGCATGAAGACCACGAACAGGAGCTGGCTCACGGGATTGAAGAGCGGCGCTTTACGAGTGCGTGAGGTGCTGGCCATGGCGGGCGAAGACGTGCGGGAAAGTTGGCGGTTTCCGGAGTGGGCGCGAGCGGAGCGGCGGAGGAGACGCGTTCACGCGGCCTGCGGCACGGCATCGGCGGGAGCACGCGGGCGGCGGGCGAGCAGCGCGGCCTCGATGACGAGCCAGAGCGCCATGGAAACGAGCACGGCGGCGACCCAGAACTCCATCCGGTGCGCGGGTTGCGCGGTGCCGGCGGCGAGGAGCGCACCGCGTTGCCAGAGCGTGAGCCCGAGGCTCCAGATCGTCATCGCGAGCATGAAGATGGTGGGGCCGAGCGTGAGCCAAGGTGTGCGGCCGCGGCGTGCCAGCCAAACGGTGACACCGAGGAGCGCGAGCGCGGCGAGGAGCTGGTTGGAGCTGCCGAAGAGATTCCAGAACACGCGCCAGAGCGGGACCGCGGCGCCGTCGACCACGGCTGGCGGCATCGCGAGCACGAGCGCGGGCACGACGACGCTCACGAGTGTGGCGGCGTAGAGGCCGATGCGCGATTTCCAGCCGGTGAACTCCATGAGCACGTAGCGTGCGAGCCGCGTGCAGGCATCGAGCGTGTCGAAGACGAAGGTGGCGAAGCAGAGCAGGCCGAACTGCCGCGCGACGCTGACCGGGATCGCGCCGAACGACGCCTGGTTCATGAAGATCGCGACGCCGTCGGCGTAGGTGATGTCGGGCCGGCCGGTTGGTTTCGCGAGGATCATCACGGTGGCGAGACTCAGGCAGGCGAGAAACGATTCGAGCAGCATGCCGCCGTACGCGACGGGGCGGGCGTCGGCTTCGTTGGCGAGCTGCTTGGAGGTGGTGCCGCTGGCGACGATGGAGTGGAAACCCGAGCACGCGCCGCAGGCGATCGTGATGAAGAGCATCGGGAGCAGCGGCGGCTTGTTGCCGGCGAAAGTGAAGAGCTCACCGGTACCGAACGCCGGCGCCTGGATCGAGAGGCTGCCGTTGAGCGAGCCGACGATGATACCGAGCACGCCGACGACCATGATCACGTAGAGGAAATAACCGCCGAGCGCGCCGCGCGGCTGGAGGAGCAACCACACGGGCGACAGCGCCGCGAAGAAGCAGTAGGCCAACAGCACGAAGCCCCAGAGCATCTGTGGGCGCGCGGCGCCGGTGAGCGCGCCGAGATCGAAGGGCAGATAAGGACCGGCGAGAATCGCGCCGAGCACGAGCGGCAGGAAGATGAGTTTGGCGCGGCTCTCGCCGAGCTTCGTCGTGCGGACGACGAGGCCCATCACCACGGCGAGCGCGAGGTAGAGGATCGAAGAAGTGGCGACGGCGGGGCCGGGGGCCTCGGCATCGGCGGATGATGCCTTTTGCACGAACGTGCCGGCGGTCACGTCGGCGAAGGCGATGATCACGTACACCAGCGAGACCCAGATGAACGCGAGGAAGAGCAGGTAACTGCGGCGGTTCATGTGGCGCCGCACGACCTCGGCGATCGAGCGGGCGCCATGGCGCACCGAGGCGACGAGCGTCGCGAGATCGTGCACGCCGCCCACGAAGATCGCGCCGACGATGATCCAGATCCAAGCGGGCAACCAACCGAACATCGTCGCGGCGAGGATGGGCCCGACGATCGGCCCGGCGGCGGCGATCGCGGAGAAATGTTGCGGCAGGAGGTACGAGGTGCGCGCGGGCTCGAAATCGAGACCGTCGCGTTGCTCGTGCGCGGGGACCTTGGCGGCTGGATCGAGGTGGAAATAGCGGGCGAGGTAACGGCCCATCCAGCGGTAGGCCAACGCCAGCACGAGTCCGGAGACGACGAGGAACAGCAGGAGCGACATGGGGTGTTCGGGGTGCCGGGACTCTGGCCGCCCGGCGCGTGGGGACAACACGGGAAACGTGGAGCCACCTTTCGCACGGGCGGGCGGCGGCGAATCGGCGCGGGCTCAGGCGAGCGCGGCGCGATACTCGCGGATCAGCGCGGCGGGATCGGCGGCGGTGAGCACTTCGGAGACGACGACCACGCGCGACGCGCCAGCGGCGCGCACGGTGGCGAGGTTGGCGTGCTTGATGCCGCCGATGCAGAACCACGGTAGCGTGGGGCGGGTGTTCGCAACGTGGCGCACGAGCTCGAGTCCGACCGGCGTGTAGTCGGGCTTTGTCGGCGTGGCGAAGACCGGGCCGACCGCGAAGTAGTCGATCGTGCCGGCGGGCAGCGCCTCGGCAGCGGCGGCTTGGGCGGGCGAGTGTGTGGACAGGCCGAGGAGACGGCCGGGGCCGAGACGGGCGCGGGCGAGTTGCGGGGCGAGATCGTCCTGGCCGACGTGCAACCCAAGACGCGGATACGCAAGCGCGAGATCGAGGTCGTCGTTGATCACCAGTGGTGGCGGCCCCGGCACGACCACGCCCGGCGTGAACAGCGGCAGGATTTCGTCGAGCAGTTGGCGGCGCTGGGCGAGGGTCTCGCGTTTCGCGCGCAGCTGGATCACCTCGGCGCCACCGAGCAATAGCGCGCGGCAGACGGAGGACCAGCGGTCGCGCGGCACGTAGCCGGTGTCGAGGATGGCGTAGAAGCGGGCGGAGCGGAGGTCGTTCACGTCGGCGCGGAGGATGCGGCGGCAGACGTGGCGCGCAACGGCGCAATGCGCTTCACGCCGGTGGAGCCGGGGCCGTTGCGCGGACGGCAGCACGAGGTGTCGCATCTTCAGTGCCCCGGCAGCAAGCCGACGCCTGGGAGGCGGATCGGCCCTGGTGTTTTGCCCGGCGGGCCCAGCGGTCCCGCCCGACCTCGGTCGGAGGACGAGCGGTGCCATGCGGGACGGTTGCGGTCCTTATTCCGACGGGTGATCGCCGGCGGTGAAGAGATCCGGCGGCATGCGCGAGAAGAAGTCCTCCATGTAACCGGTGGTCGCCTTGCCAGAGCAGAAAACGGGGTCGCTGATGATCGCCTTGTGGAGCGGGATCGTGGTTTTCACGCCGCGCACGATGTACTCGCTGAGCGCTCGATAGGCGCGCTGGAGCGCGACCTGCCGCGATGAGCCGTACGTGATGAGTTTTGCGATCATCGAGTCGTAGTACGGCGGAATCACGTAGCCGCCGTAGGCGTGGGAATCGACGCGCACGCCGTGGCCGCCCGGGGCGTAGTAGAGGCCGATCGTGCCGGGCGAGGGCGCGAAGTTGCGCGCGGGATCCTCGGCGTTGATGCGGCACTCGATGGCGTGCTTCTCGAACTTGATGTCGCTCTGGTCGAAATCGAGTTTCTCGCCGTTCGCGATACGGATCTGCTGCTTGATGAGGTCGATGCCGGTGCATTCCTCGGTCACGGGATGCTCCACCTGAATGCGGGTGTTCATCTCGATGAAGTAGTAATTGCCCTTCGCATCGACGAGGAACTCGATCGTGCCGGCGTTCTCGTATTCGGCGGCTTCGGCGGCGCGGCCCATCTTTGTGCGCAGCTCGGGCGTGAGAAAGGGCGAGGGCGACTCCTCGATGAGCTTCTGGTGTCGACGCTGGATC
>DATGXO010000048.1:0-14614 GCA_035298965.1 Opitutaceae bacterium
CGGCATCTGCGCGCTCTCCGATTTCGCCCGCCGCGACCGCCTCGCCGCCGAGTTCGGCCTGCGCGCGTTCGACACCTTCGAGCAACTCGCCGCCGATCCCGCGATCGACGCCCTCGTCCTCGCCAGCCGCAACACCGAGCACCTCGCCCAGATCCTCCGCGCACAGGACGCGCGCAAGCCGGTCCTCGTCGAGAAACCCGTCGTGCTCTCGCTCGCCGACCTCGACACCATCCGCGCGAGCGTCGCCCGCACCGGCGTGCCGGTCATGCCCGCCCACAACTTCGTCTACCGCGGCGCCGTGCAAGCCGCCCGACAAGTCGTCGCCAGCGGCGCGCTCGGCCGAATCGTGTTCTCCTCGTTCGCGAGCAACCACACCATCTCGCCCGAACACGCCGCCGGCTGGCGCGCGCAACTCGCCCTCGGCGGCGGCGGCGCGCTCATGGACAGCGGCCACCACCAGGTCTACCAGTCGATTTTCCTCCGCGGTTGCCCCGCCGCGCTCCACGGCTTCAAGAGCCGCCTCGTCCTCACCGCGATGGAAGGCGAGGACGTCGGCCACGTGCAGCTCCTCTACGCCGACGGCTCCATCGGCTCCATTCTCCAGACCTGGACCAACAACCGCGGCGGCGCCGTCGACGGCATCCGAATCGTGGGCACCGACGGCGCGCTCGAGGTGACCGACGCCCTCCACGTCAATGGCGAGCGACGCGACGCCGACACCGATTACGGCAACTCCTTTGTCAATCAGGCCCGCGCCTTCTCCGACCTCGTGCTTGAAGGCCGCGAACCGGCGTCCACGTTGCTCGCTGCTCGCCACACTCTCCAACTCATCCAACTCGCCTACCG
The DNA here is from genome assembly GCA_035298965.1 of Opitutaceae bacterium. Lineage (GTDB taxonomy): Bacteria > Verrucomicrobiota > Verrucomicrobiia > Opitutales > Opitutaceae > CAJCBL01. The sequence goes on from DATGXO010000048.1 coordinate 847, forward strand.
CAGCGCCGATGAAGGCACCGTCCCCGCTTTCCGCCCCGCGAACTGAATCGCCGTCCGCGTTCGCCCGCTTTCCCACCACGATCGGCGAGTGCCTGCTCTTCTGGAACGAGTGCGGCCTCACCGCGTTCGCCCTCCCCGGCTCCGCCGATCCCGCCGCCAGCGCCACGCCCGGCCAACCCGCGCCCGTTGATCACAGCGCCTCGCCACCGCGAGAAATCGCCGCGCTCATCGCGCGCATCCAGCGCCACCTCTCCGGCGAGCTGCAGGATTTCTCGGACCTGAACTTCGACTGGTCTCGCGTCACGCCGTTCCGCGCCCGCGTGCTCCGCGCGCTGCTCGCGATCGGCCCCGGCCGCACCGCCACGTACGGCGCGCTCGCGCAAACCATCGGTGCGCCCGCCGGTTCGGCCCGTGCGATCGGCGGCGCCGTCGGCGCGAACCCGTGGCCGTTGCTCGTCCCCTGTCACCGGATTCTGGGCTCGACCGGCAAACTCACCGGCTATTCCGCCCCCGGCGGCATCGCCACGAAGTCCCGTCTCCTCGCCCTCGAAGGCGTCGAACTCACCGCCTGACGCCGGCCCGCAGCGGTTCTTCCCGGCGCTTCTGCCGCCTCTGGCGCACGCCGCGCTGCACTCCGCCTCACGGGCAGGTTGCGTCCGCGCCCCCGCCGCCCATCCCGCGGCCACGCCACTCGTCGCGGCGGCGTTGCGTCGCCGCTGCGCGGCGCCAGCCTCGGCGCAAACACTTCCACGATGCGCCGCCTCGCTCCACTCCTCCTGCTCCTCCTCGCCCCGCTCGCGCTCCTCGCCGACACGGCTCTGCCAACGCCGCCTCCGCCGTTGAAGGCCCCCGGCGACCAGACCGCCTACCGGCACGTCGTCCTCGACAACGGCCTGCGCGTCATCCTCGTCTCGAATCCCAAGCTCAACCTCTCCTCCGTCGCCCTCGCCGTTGACGCCGGCAGTTTCGACAACCCCGACGCCCGCCCCGGCCTCGCCCACTACCTCGAGCACCTCGTCTTCCTCGGCACCGACAAGTTCCCCGACCCGGGCGAGTTCGACAAATACATCCAGGCCAACGGCGGCTCCAACAACGCCTACACCGCCAGCGACCACACCAACTACCACCTCGAGATCGCCCACGCCGCCTTCGAGGGCGCGCTCGAGCGCCTCTCCCGCTTCTTCATCGCCCCGCGCTTCGACGCCGATTTCTGCGACCGCGAAGTCACCGCGATCCAGAACGAGTTCGAACGCCACCGCGACAACGACTTCGCCCGCCTCGAGTTCGTCGCCAACGGCCTCTACGAGCCCGCAACGCCCGACGCCCGCTTCTCCATCGGCAACCGCGCCACGCTCGCCGGCACCCCGCGCGACGAGGTCATCGCGTTCTACGAATCCCGTTACAGCGCCGACCACATGGCGCTCGCCCTCTGCAGCCCCGCCGGCCTCGACCAACTCGAGGCGTTCGCGCGCCGCTATTTCGGCGAGATCCGGCGCCGCCCGGTCGCGCCGCACAACGTCGCCGGCACCGCGTTCCTCCCCCGCAAAACCGCCCTGCGCACCGCCGAGATCGCTTCCGCCAAGGACAACCCGCGCCTCGTGCTCCAGTTTCCCGTCGGCCCCACGCGCGGCGATTTCGCCGCCAAACCCGTGGAACTCGTCACCAGTCTCCTCGCCACCGGCGGCGCCGGCAGCCTGCTCGCCCAGTTGAAAGCCGAGGACCTCGCCCTCGGCCTCGCCGGCGAACTCGACGAACGCGCGGCCGACCACGGCGCCTACTTCGTCATCATCGACCTCACCGCCAACGGTCGCGCCCACACCGACCGCGTGCTCCAGCTCTTCTTCGCCTACGCGCGCACGCTCCAAGCCGCGCCGTACCCGCTCGGCACCTTCAACGAGCGCGCCGCCTTCGCCCGCCGCGACGAGGCCTTCGTCGACCGCGGCGAGGGCAACGGTCTCGCCGCCGGCCTCGCGCGCGCCGCCCTCCACTACCCGCTCGAACTCGCCGAACGCATCCCCTTCCTCTGGCTCACGCCCGACGAACCCGCCTACCGCCGCGTGCTCGACACGCTCCGGCCCGACAACCTTCTCGTCACGCTCCTCGCACCCGATGCCGCCGGCGACCGCGCCGAAAAGTACTACGGCTTCAAGTTCCGCTACACCGAGCAGCCCGACGCCGCCTTCGCCGCCCTCGCGCAGACGCCGCCCGAGGCCGCCGCCTTCGCGCTCCCGGCCGCCAACCCCTTCGCCGCCGCCAACACCAGCGTGCTCGCCACCCGCCCCGTGCGCATCGTCGACGAGCCCGGCCTCGCCATGGCCTACGCCCAGGAACCCGATCTCGCCCGCCCGCAGGTCACCTACCGTTTCCACCTCCGCCCCGGCACCACCACGCTCGACGCCCGCGCCACCGTCCGCTTGGCGCTCTTCGAGACCGCCCTCCAGCTCGCGCTTCAGGATCTCGAGGCCGATGCCGGCGCTGCCGGTATCCAATATGCGGCGGTCGCCAACTCCGGCCTCTACCTCTTCGTCGACGGCTACAGCGGCTCCGCCGAGCGTTTCCTCGCCCAGCTCATCGAGCGCACCGCCACCCTCGCCCTCGACGAACGCACCTTCGCCGCCGTGCGCGATCAAGTCGTCAACGAACTCGCCAGCTTCCCCCGCGCCGAGGCCTTCCAAGCCGGCCGCGCCCATCTTCGTGCGATCCTCGACACCCCGGCCTTCCTGCCGTCCGATCTGCTCACCGCCGCCCGCACAATCACCCGAGAGGAAGTCCTCGCCACCGTCGCGGATCTCTTCGCCACCGGTCAGATCGACGGCCTGGCCTGCGGCAACGTCGATCCCGCCGAAGCCGCCCGTCTCGCCCGGCTGCTCCGCGCGCGGCTCCATACCGCGTCCGCCGCCGCCGCGAAGATTGTCCGCCCCCGCCACCTCCAGCTCGCCGCCGGCGAGACGATCGTCGATGCCGACACTCTCGGCGGCCAGAATTCCTTCACCGCGCTCTACTTCCTCTATCCCGCGGCCACACCCGAGCTGCGCGCCGCCGCCGGCCTGATCGGCAACTTCGTGGGCGACGACTTCTACGCCGACCTCCGCACGCACCAACAACTTGGTTACATCGTCAGCGCCCGCTCGGTAACCGACAGCCGCGATCTGGCCACGCTCGGCATCGTGCAGTCCTCCGAGTACCCGAGCGACGAACTCCGTCGCCGCATCGGCGCCTACTTCGCCGATCTCGGCCGCCGCTGGGCCGCGCTCACACCCGAGCAGTTCGCCACGCTCCGCGAAGGCCTGCGCGCCCAGCTCGCCATCAAACCCAACAACGCCGCCGAGCGCTCCGACACCCTCTTCAAACTCGCGTACGACTTCGACGGCGACTGGGACCAGACCCCCGCCACCCTCGCCGCCCTCGACACCCTCACGCCCGAGCGCGTCGGCCAGATCATCGCCGAGCTCACCGCCCCCGCCACGCGCCGTCTCGTCGTCGTCCAGCTCACCGCCAAGGACCACCAATTGAAGGAAGCCCCCGTCCCCACCTTCACCGACCGCGAAGCCTGGAAGAAGACCCGCACCTACCGCTGAGCGCACCTCCGCCTGTGGAGCCGCTCGAGAGAGCAGCTTTGCCTTGGCGGAGTTTTGCAGAATCTTGCGGTTCTTCGCCGCTCCGATGCCTCCCCTCTTCGACCTCGCTGCCGCGCTCGCGCACCTGCGCGCCGCCGATCCGAAGCTCGCCCTCGTCATCGAGCGCGCCCGGGCGTGCGATCTCGCCGCGCAGGAACTCGAGAGCCTCTTCGAAGTGCTCCTGCGCGCGATCGTCTACCAGCAGCTCAACGGCCGCGCCGCCGCCACGATCCTCGCCCGCGTCCAAGCGCTCTTCCCGGCCGCCAAGCCCACGCCCCGCGCCCTGCTCGCCCTCGCCGACGAACCGCTCCGCGCCGCCGGCCTCTCGCGCAACAAGCTCGCCTCGCTCCGCGATCTCGCCGCGAAGACTCTCGACGGCACCGTGCCCACGCCCGCCGACGCGTTGCGCCTCTCCGATGCCGAACTCATCGAGCGCCTCACCGAGGTGCGCGGCGTCGGACCGTGGACGGTCCACATGCTTCTGATGTTCAACCTCGGCCGTCCCGACGTCCTCCCGACAGGCGACTTCGGCGTGCGCGAAGGTTTCCGCAAACTCCACCGCAAACGTCGCCAGCCCACCCCCGCCGAGCTCGAACGCCATGCGCGCCGTTGGGCACCGTACCGCTCGATCGCGTCGTGGTACCTCTGGCGCGTCCACGAGCTCGAGCTCCCGTAGGGCGGGTTTTGCGCCCGACTGCTTCACGCCGCCTCCGCTCGCGCGACCGATCGTCAGGCCCCGGCAGCACCCACCGTCGCAGCCCCGCACGCCCGCGCCCACTCCGCGCCGCGACGACTTGAGGAGGATTCCTATATTTCGGCCGGGCGGGTTAACCATGCCGCGTGCCGTCCGATACTTCCGGCATCGATGCCCCACATCTACGTTCATCGAAACGCCGTTCCGAAAACGATGCGGGCCCTGGCCAAGATCGAGCCGGTCCCGGGCCTGAAACTCATCGAGGCGCTCGTACCGACTCCCGGCCCGGGCGATGTCCTCATCCGCGTGAAGAAGACGGCGCTGAGCGCCGCCGCCGCGCACATCGACCGTTGGGACGCCTGGGCGCAGCGGCACGTGCGGCCGCCATTGATTGTCGGGCACGAATTCGCCGGCCTCGTCGCCGAGGTCGGCCCGGGCGTGACAGATTTCCATCCCGGCGAACTCGTGATCGGCGAACCCTGCATCGCCTGCGGCAACTGCCGCCACTGCCTCGGCGGACGCCGCCACCTCTGCTCCGGCGCTCGCCGGCTCGGGCAGGACCGCGACGGCGCGTTTGCCGACTACGTTTGTCTCCCGCAAAGCGCCGTGTGGCACGCCGACCCGCGGCTGCCCACCGATCTGCTCGCGTGCTTCGTCCCGCTCGCGCAGGCCGTGCGCATCGCGCGCCGCTTCGATCTGCTCGGCGCCCATGTGTTGATCGCCGGCGCCGGCCCGACCGGCGGCATGGCCGTCGCGATCGCGAAACATAGCGGCGCGCGCAGCATCGTCGTCGCCGATGCGAACCCGGCTGCGCTCACGCTCGCGCACACGCTCGGCGCCACGCGCACGGTCGACACCCGCGAAGCGACGCTCGACCAGGTCCGCCGCGAACTCGCGATCGCCGACGGTTTCGACCTCGCGATCGAGACGTCCGGCCAGTCGCCCGCGCTCGCCGATCTCATCGCGCACACTCGGCTCGGCGGACAACTCGCGCTGCTCGGCCTCCCGGCCGACGACGCCCTCGTCCCGTGGTACACGATCCAGTCGAAACAGCTCACGCTCCACGGCATCGATTCGCGCGACAACGCCCCGGACTGGGAGCGCCTCACACTCGCCATCCACAGCGGCCTGGATGTCACGCCCGTGATCACCCACTGCGTGCCGTTCGGCAGATTCCGCGAGGCGTTCGACCGCGCCGCCTCCGGCGAGCCCGGCAAGATCATCATCGACTGGGACGCCTGAGCCACAGGCTCGTGTCGCGCGCGGTGGGGCGAGGGACGAGCGCCCTGCGTGCAGTACACTGCGCAGCGGTCACTCGCATGCTCGCGCGTCGCCTCCACGGCTCTCGTCTACCGTCCGCTCGACGCGCGTTGGCGTGATCGAGTTGGTGCGCGTCGCGCTCCGCGCGACACCGGTATCAGCGGTGTCTGGCGAAACGCCGCAAACCCGCTAGCCTCGCGGCCATGTTGCGTGTGCTTGCCGTCCTCCTCGCGATCCTGCCGCTCGGCCTCCGCGCCGCGCCGACCACCGACGCCTTCGCGGCCTCACCGGACTGGCCCGCAGCGTTCGTACCGCGGCTCAAACCCGCGGACGCCGCGAGCGATGTCCTGCGCGTGCTCACCGTCGAGGAACGCGTCGGCGAAGCGCGCGCCGACGAGCTCGTGCGCGTGCCTCTCTTCCTGCACGAGGACGAGCCCAACGATCCCGCCCGCTGGGCGCTCTACGCGGAAAACGACACCGCGCGCCGCCAGCCGCTGGTCTTCCAGCTCGACGATCTGCGCCACGACGAGGCCGGCCGACTCACGCGTTGCCACCTCTATTTCGCCGCCAACCTCGCCGCGTGGGAACGCCAGCGCTTCGTACTCGTCGCACGTCGCGAAACACCGGCGACCGAAACCGCCCCGCCCGCCGCCGTGACCGCGACGCGCAAAGGCGATCGCGTGACGCTCGCCGGCCAGGATCTCGCGCTCACGTTCTTCGCCGACGGCCCGCGCGCGGGCGCACTCACCGCGATCGCGCCGCGCGGCCACATCGTCGAGTTGCCCGATGGGTGGATCGCGCCGCGCCTCACGCTCGTCCGCCAAGCGCTCGATTGCAGCGAGCTCCGCCGCAGCACGCTCGACTACGCCGAGCCCGACGAACTCGAGGTGCGAGAGGTGCGTTGGGGAGCAGGGCCGTTGTTCGCCACGTTCGCGGTGCGCTTCGGCCCGCGGGGTCAGCCCGACTCGGCGGAGTTCACCTACCGCGTGCCGCTGAAAGGCGCGCTCTTCGTGCAAACGGAGCGCCTCGCGCCCGAAGGCGAGCCGACCAGCGAAGCCGTCGGCGCCGCCGACCACCAACTCCTCGCCGGTCGCCTGCGTCTGGCCGGGAGCAGCGACTCAAGCGCACGCGCCATCCCGGCCGGCCTGCGCAAACTCACGCGCGCCACGAGCGGCCACACGCTCACCGCGCTCGTGGCGGCCGGCGGAAAATCCGCACTCCTCGCCGTGCCCGCCGTGCAGACCGGCGGCGGCGAGATCGAGACCGGCCGCGGAGGCGCGTTCTCGGTCGCTGGCGCGGAGACGTTCCGCCGCAACAAGGATGGCAACAGCGGCACGCTCCGCGCGTTTTGGGGCGAGCTGCGATACGTGTTCACCGGCGCGACCGATGACGAAGCGCTCTGGCACGAGGCGCGCCGCCAGCTTCAGCCACTCGTCGCGATCGTCGACGAGCCGACGCTCGGCCCCGCCGAAGTCCGCGCCGCGATGCCCGCGGTCGCGCAGCGTTTCCGCGAGATCCAGAGCTGGAGCCGCCAATGGCCGCAGGACGCCGCCCTGCTCCAACTCGAGCGCGATGGCGCCAAACTCGCCGCCCTGCTCGCGCGCAAACCCGCTCTCGCCGAGGGCGAGCCCACGTTTCATCTGCCGCAATGGGCCAAACCCGAGCCGATGCTGCCGCGCGACGCAAAGGACCAGGGGCGCATCGACCCGTACCAACTCGGCTACGGCAGCAGCGTGATCCCGTTGCTCGACCGGCTGTCGTCTTCGCCGAAGCGTCCCGCCGCCGCCCACGCGATCGGACTCGCGACCCGGCGTGCCTTCGGTCGGGTGAACGCCGCGGGTTTTCCGTACGTCGATTGTTTCGCCACGGCGTTCAACATGCAGATCGGCCCGCTCGGCCTCGCGCTCTTCGGCGCGCGCGGCACCGACGATCCCCAGCTCGCGAGCTGGGCGCTCGACGCGCTCCACTCACCCTCCGTCACCGCGATGTACGGACACGGTCAACGCGCCTATCCCGGCGAGACGCGCCGCCCGGAGCCGTCGGATTTTCTCTACGCGGGAATCTGCGAGTTCCACCTCCGCTCGATCGAGCTCGCGACCGGCGAGGACCTCTGGATTCACCCGGCCGCGATCGGGCGGTACTTCGATTGCGTCGATGTGACAGCCGATCTTCAGCATCACGTGCTGCCCGGCGGCCGCGGCAAGAGCTGGTATCGGGCGAACTTCTTCCGCGGCCAAGCGCATGATCATCGCTGGGAGAACTGGTCCGCCGCCCCGCTCGTGGGCCTATTCGCCCGCGCCGCGGATCGCGGCCAAATCGGCAGCACCGAAGCCGCCTATTGGGTCGACCAACAGAGCCGCACAAAGCAGCCCTGGGCCGAACTGATGTGGTTCGCGCACACCGATCTGCTGCTCGAGCTGATCGAGCGGTTGCCCGCCGCGCAGTCCGCCCCGGCGTTGCCCGCTGACGTGAGCAAGAGCCGAGCGGGAGGCGCAAACCGCCTGCGCTGGTCGCCGGTCGCGGGCGCGATCGGCTACCGCGTTTACCGGGCCAAGCAGGTCGGCGGCCCGTGGGTGTGGCTGAATTCCCCCTACGCGAAAGAACCGACCGCGCCGCTCACCACCACCGAGTTCACCGACTCCGAGGGCCGCGAGGGCGATTCGTATCTGGTGACCGCCGTCGATGCCGCCGGCCGCGAAAGCCGCTGGTACGCCGAGGAGCCGAAGCGCCGTTGAGCGAGCAGCCCGGCCGCAGCGCCCGTCTCACGGCAGGCTTGCGGCGAAATCGCCGATGGCGCGCCAGAAGCTCTCGCCCGCGATGTCGCACACGTCGCAGTGGTTGGCGCCGGGCACCCAGAGGCAGCGTTTCGGCGCAGGCGCGGCGTCGTACAAGCGCCGCCCGTGCGACCACGCGATCACGCCATCTTCGAAACCGTGGATCACGAGCACCGGGCACCGCACAGATCTCATCCGCGCCAAACTCGGCATCCGATCTCCCAACACAAGCGGGGCGTCGAGCTTCACCCGGTAGGCGCTGGCGAACGTGCTCTGAAGAATCATCCCGCCGACCGGCTCGTGCGCCGCGACCCACACCGCGGCCGCCCCGCCGAGGGAAAAACCGTTCACGATGATGCGCTCCTTCGGCCAGCCGAGGGTCGTCGTCGCATGGCGGTACGCGGCGTCGGCGCTGGCGTACAACCCCGTCTCGCTCGGTACGCCACCGGTCAGCCCGTAGCCCGGGTAATCGACGGCCAGCACGGCGAACCCACGGCGCACGCGATCCTCGATCTGACCGGCGGCCGATCCGAGGTCCTCGCCGTTGCCGTGGAAATAGATGAGGAGGTGCTTGGCCGATGGATTCGGTCGATAGACAGCGGCGAAGCGTTGGCCCGCTTCGCCGGCAATCATCGTCAGCCCCGGGAGCCGCGCGTCGTAGGTCGGCAACGGCGCCGGAAACAGCAGTTTCTCGGAGATGCTGCGCGCACCCAAGCAGAGGGCGGCGTACGCGAGCACTACAAATGCGAGCAGGACCAGCCACGGCTGGTTCAGGCGATCGAGCACCCGGCGCATCCCGCCGGGTTTCGCGGATGCCGCGTTTTCAATAGGTCCCATAGCTCGTACAGGTCCTATTTTCCGGATAAACGCGGCCGCTCCGCGTCACTCTTTCCCGAGCAACTCGCCGACCGCTTGCAGCAGGTGGTCGCGGCGGATCTCGCGCTCCGTGGCGTCAGCGAGCAGCTTCATCTTCACCGCGCCGCGGGCGAGTTCGTCACCGCCGTAGATGATCGCGAGACGGGCGCGGTTCTGGTCGGCCTGTTTGAACTGCTTGCCGAAACCTGCGTCCTTCAACGGGTACTCGACGCGATAGCCGGCCGCGCGCAGTTCGCGGATGTCGGCCAGCGCCACCTTCCGCTCCGCGGGGCCGCCGATGATGCAGAAGATGTCCGGCGCCGAGACGATCTCGGGCAACAGGTTCTTCGATTTCAGCATCTCGGTGATGACGACATCGCCGATCGCAAAACCCGCCGCTGGGAGGTCCGGTCCGCCGAGTTTTTTGACGAGGTTGTTGTAACGTCCGCCGCCGGCGATCGCGCGGAACTCGCCGCTGCGGTCAAAGGCCTCGAACACGAATCCCGTGTAGTACGCGAGGCCGCGCACGACGCCGAGATCGACCTGGATGAAGGCCCCGTAGCCCATCGCCTCGAGTCCGCCGAGCAGCGTGCGCCAATCGGCGAGGCGCGTAGCGAGCGCTTCGGCGGCCGCGCCGCCGGCGGCGGTCACGGGCGCGAGACGCTCCTCAAGCGCGGCAAGGGAGTTGATCTTGGTGAACGACGCGATCTCGGCGCGCTTCTCGGGCGCCAGCGGACCGTGTTTTTCCTCGAAGAATTTGAAGGCGTCGTCGCCCTGTTTCTCCAGTCGGTCGATTGTGCCGAGCACATCCGGCACCTGCGCCTCGGTGTAGCCGATCGCCTGCAGGTAGAAGAACCAGAGGTTGCGATCGCTCAGGCGGATGAAGAAGTCGCGCTCGGTCAGCCCGGTCGCGGCGATGCACGAGATGAGCAACGCGATCAGCTCCACCTCGGCCTCGGGACCGGCCTCGCCGAGAAGGTCGGCGTTGAACTGGAAAAACGCCCGTAGGCGGCCCTTCTGCGCGCGCTCGTAGCGGTAGTGTTCGCCGATGTTGAACCACTTGATCGGCCGCCGCATCGCGCCGGCGCGCTCGCCGACCATGCGGCAAAGGGTGGGCGTCATCTCCGGGCGCAGCGAGACGGCGCGGCCGCCCTTGTCCTCGAAGCTGAAGAGCTGTTGCTCGATCTCCTCGCCCGACTTCGCCTTGTAGAGTTCGAGCGGCTCCAGCACAGGGCCGTCGTACTCGAGGAAGTTTGCGGCGACGGCAGCCTGCCGCCAGAGACGGAAAAGGTGGTTACGCCGGGAGGTCTCCTCGGGATAAAACTCCCGGAACCCCGGCAGGGTCTGAAACTGGGCCATGTGGGAACGGAGCGCGCGCGGCGCTTAAGCGGTCGGCGTGGACGACGGCGGCGGGACGATGCCGCGCTTGTCCACCTTGCTCAGCTCGAGCTTCTTGAGCTTGGCCTTGAGAATCTTGCCCGACTTGAACTTCACCACCGCGCGCGTCGGGATGACGACCTCGGTCTCGGGCTTGTTCGGGTTGCGGCCGATACGGGCCTTGCGCACCTGCACCTCGAGCACGCCGAAGTTGCGCAGCTCGACATTGCGACCGGACGCGAGCGCATCCTGGACGATATCGAGCGCCATCTGCACGGTCTGCTGCACTTCCTTCTGCGGGAAGCCGGTCTTCTGGTAGATTTCCAGAACGATCTCGCGCTTGGTGAGGTTGTTGGACATGGTGCGGGTCTCCTGTTGAGGAAAAACAGTGGTTGTAACGTGCGGTAAGCTATTGCTGGACGTCATTTTGCGTCAACCCGAAAGCCAAAACCCTCCCGCCATGAGCAACGAAGGCCCGAAGAACCCCCTCGAAGAACTGGAGCGCAAGGTGCAGGAGCTCCTCAAGGATCCGCAGGTCCAGGCCTCCGTCCGGCAGATGTTGGCGGCCGCGAAACCTACCCCGCAGCCCGCCTCCACCGGCCCCGCCAATCCCCCGCCGCCGGCCGACGACGACACCGCCGCCGCCCTCGCCCGGATCCGCTCCTTCAACCTCCGGCCCCGCGAGATCCGCGATCACCTCGACCGCTTCGTCATCAGGCAGGACGACGCCAAGAAGATCCTCTCCGTCTCCATCTGCGACCACTACAACCACGTGCGCCAGTGCCTCGACAACCCCGAGCTGCGCGAGCGCGATTATGCCAAGCAGAACATCATCCTGCTCGGCCCCACCGGCGTCGGCAAAACGTACCTCATGCGCTGCATCGCCAAACTCATCGGCGTGCCCTTCGTGAAGGCCGATGCGACGAAGTTCTCCGAAACCGGCTATGTCGGCGGCGATGTCGAGGACCTCGTGCGCGACCTCGTGAAAGCCGCCGGCGGCGACGTCGAACTCGCCCAGTACGGCATCATCTACATCGACGAGATCGACAAAATCGCCGCCGCCGCGAATGCCGTCGGCGGCCGCGATGTCTCCGGCCGCGGCGTGCAGATCAACCTCCTCAAACTCATGGAGGAAACCGACGTCTCGCTGCACAGCCAGACCGACCTCCTCGGCCAGATGCAGGCGATGATGGAGATGCAGCGCGGCGGCAAACCCCGCCCGCGCAAGATCAACACCCGCCACATCCTCTTCATCGTCAGCGGCGCCTTCGACAAACTCGCCGAGCAGATCAAGCGTCGCGTGCAAACCAGCTCGATCGGCTTCGGCGCCGCCCGCGGACTCGACCGCAGCGAGAGCGACTACCTTGCGCAGGTCACCAGCCAGGATTTCATCACCTACGGTTTCGAACCCGAATTCGTCGGCCGTCTCCCCGTCCGCGTCGCTTGCCAGTCCCTCGCCACCGACGATCTCGAGCGCATCCTCACCACCTCCGAGGGCAGCATCCTCCAACAATACCGCGCCGACTTCGCCGGCTACGGCATCGATTTCCAGATCCTCCCCGAAGCCCTCCGCGAAGTCGCCGTGCGCGCCGCCAGCGAGAACACCGGTGCCCGCGGTCTCATGACCGTGCTCGAACGCGTGTTCCGCGACTTCAAATTCGAGCTCCCCTCGACCGCGGTCAAAACGTTCGCCATCGACAGCGCCACCGTTGCCGATCCCGCCGCCGCGTTGCACCACCTCCTCCGCGAAAACGCCGACCAGCAGCACGATGTCCTCCGCGCCGAGGTGACCGCCTTCGCCACCCGTTTCCGGCAGGAGCACGGCTTCGATCTGCTCTTCGCCGACGACGCCGTCTCCGCGCTCATCGACGCCAGCCTCGCCACCGACAAGACCATCCGCGCGCTCTGCGAGGAGAAGTTCCGCGACTTCCACCACGGCCTGAAACTCGTCTCCCGCAACACCGGCCGCACCCAGTTTCCCATCACGCGCGATGTCGTCGAGCACCCCGACAAGATCCTCAGCGGCTGGGTCGTCGAAAGCTTCCGCGTCGCCCGCGCCACCGAGAACCTCGCGTAACGCACACCACCGCGGTACGGCCTGACTTTCCCGTGTGGGGCCGGCCGCGCGGCCAGCGATCCGCCAGGCCCGCCGCCGCGCTGTGATTACCCGCCCCGGAGCGTGGAGCTGCCCTCGAGGGCAGACTGCGAAGAACCGGCCGGTGCGAGCGAACCGCGCCGTCCACTTTGGCAAGCGCCAGTTTCATCCGCCTCGTCCCACCGCAGCGTAATCCGGCGCAGCCCGGTTCCGGAGCGCCATCACCGAAATTCCCCGATTCTTTTCTTCCCACCGCCTCCACCACGCCCTTACCGTCGCCGCGCTTTCTTATGGCGTGGTACTATGCGGTTTCAAACCAGCGACTCGGCCCGGTTTCCGAGGAGGAATTCGGCGCGCTAGTCACCAACGGGACGATCACACCTGCGACACTGGTGTGGCGCCAAGGCATGCCCGACTGGCTGCCGTACGCGCAGACCACCGCCGGCGGCGCGGCGCCCGATGATCCGGATTCCGCGGTCTGCGCCGTCTCCGGGAAACGCTACCCGAAGAGCCAGATGCTCCAGTATGAAGGCCGCTGGGTCAGCGCCGAGCATCGCGACGTGTTTTTCCAGCGCCTGCGCGAAGGCCTCAACCCCGCCGCCGCCGACACCATGCCCGGCCCATACGGCTACGCGGGTTTCTGGCGCCGGTTTCTGGCCGTTTTCATCGACGGACTGGTCGTTGGCGCTATGGGCATGGTGATCGTGCTGCCAATGACCTTCGCCTTCGGGTTCTACGCGGCATCGAGTCCCGGACGTGCACCAGGCCCCGCCGTAGCGATCGGATTTCAAGTGATCGTTCAGCTCATCAGCCTTGGCCTCAATCTCACGTATCAGCTCTGGATGATCCGCAAGCACGATGCGACGCTCGGGAAGATGGCCTTGGGTTTGAAGCTGCTGCGGGCCGATGGGACCAAACTGAGTAAGGGCCGGATCGTCGGCCGCTATTTCGCGCACTTCGTTAGCGCCATCACGCTCTATATCGGCTACATGATGGCCGGCTGGGACGACGAGAAACGCGCGCTCCACGCCAACCGCTCCGTCGTGCGCTCGGAGGCCGCCACGCTCGGCGAAGACGCCACCTGTTTCTTCCACAC
>DATGXO010000049.1:0-10667 GCA_035298965.1 Opitutaceae bacterium
TTGGCGCGGCCATCCGCGCGCAGGACGGTCGCGGACCGGAGACGGAGTTGCGCAACCGCGTACTGGAGCGGCTCGGCGTGTCGAATCTGCGCGAGATCGTGGCGAAACTTCACGACGGCTCGCTCGCCCGCCACGAGATGGCTCGGCTCGCCGAGGACGTGATGGCGTGCGCGGCAACCGGCGACAACGCCGCCCTCGAGCTGCTCACCCGCGGCGCCACGGAACTCGCCGCGATGGTGCGCGCGGTGGCACAGAAACTCTTCGCCGACACGGCGCCCGAGGTCGTGCTCGCCGGCAGCACGGCGACCGCCGCCGACTTTGCGCCAGTGATCGCCGCAGCTGTGGTACGCGAAGTACCGCGCGCGCGCCTCGTGCCAGCCGAGTTGCCTCCCGTGGCCGGCGCGGCGTTGCTGGCGCTGGAGCTGGGCGCAGCGAGAGCGACGCCGGATATCGTGCTCGCACTCGGCGCGGCGCTCTGAATGCCGGCCGCCAGCCAAGATTCTCTGTAACCTTTTGCGACGAGCGGGGTTTTCACGGCAGAACACCCGCTCGTCGCGCGCCGTTTCTTCGGGAACGGCGCTCGACGGCGTTATCCCCGAACCCGGTCGCCCTGCGACTCTCGCGGCGCAGCCCCGCCTTTTCTCCTATCCCGACCATGACTTTCGGCCACTCGACGCCCCTCGACCGCGATGCCAGCCTCGCAAGCATGTCGCCCCTGCTCCAAGTCGATCATCTCGCCAAAGCCTACGGCCCGGTGCGCGCCGTCGAGGACGTGAGCTTCAGCGTCCGGCCCGGCGAAATTTACGGTCTGCTCGGCCCCAACGGCGCGGGCAAAACCACGACCATCTCGATGATCTGCGGGCTGCTGCGCCCCGATGCCGGCACGATCACCGTCGCCGGCCGGCCGCTCGCCGCCGATCCGCAGGCGGCGAAACGGCTGATGGGCGTCGTCCCGCAGGAGCTCGCGCTCTACGAGGAGCTCAGCGCCGCCGAAAATCTCGAATTTTGGGGACGCCTCGCCGGGCTCGACGCCCGCACCGCCCGCGCCCGCGCCGGCGAACTGCTTGCGGCGCTTTCGCTCGCCGATCGCGGGAAGGACGCGGTGAAGACGTTTTCCGGCGGCATGAAACGTCGCGTGAATCTCGGCTGCGCCCTGCTCCACCGTCCGCGACTCATCCTGCTCGACGAGCCCACGGTGGGCATCGATCCGCAGGCGCGGCTCAACATCCTCGAGTTCATCCGCGGCCTGCGCGCCGAGGGCGTAGGCGTGCTGTACACGACGCACTACCTTGAGGAGGCCGAGTCGTTGTGCGACCGGATCGGGATCGTCGACCACGGCCGCGTGCACGCCGAGGGCACGTTGCGCGAGCTGCAGGACCGGCTCGGCGACCGCCGGCTCTTCGTGCTCGAGGGCGCGTGGACCGGCGCGCAGCCGGACACGTGGCCGGAGCTGCGCGATCGGTACCGCGTTCTTCAGCACACCGACCGGCAGCTCGTCGTCGCCTCGCTCGGCGAACGCGACCCCGGCGATTGCCTGCGTGAACTGCTCGCGTTGCCCGTGCATCCCGAAAACGTCACGCTCAAGCGCCCGAGCTTGAACGACGTATTCCTCCAGCTCACCGGCCGCGACCTCCGCGAGTGACCCGCCATGCTCTCCGCGCTGCTCGCCAAGGATTTCGCCCGCGCCCGCCGCAATCCCCTGCCGTGGCTGATCTTCCTGCTCGCGCCGCTCTGCGTCGCCGGGCTGATCGGCTTCGCCTTCGGCGGCGCCGCGCGCGAACAACAGATCGGCCGCCTGCGTTTTGCACTCGTCGATGAGGACGACACGATCGTGTCGCGCCTGCTGCGCGGCGGCGTGAACCAGGGCAACTTCGGCGGCGGGCGCCGTTCCGACGTGCCGCTCGAGCCGCTGCTCCTCGAGCGCGCCCCAGCGCTCGCCCAGCTGAACGACAACGAGCTGAGCGCGGTCATCATCATCCCGAAGGGTTTCTCGGCCAGTTTTCTCGAGGGCAAAAAGGTCGCCCTCGAGCTCATCAAGAATCCCGCCGAGTCGATCAAACCGACGATCATCGAGGAGGGTCTCGGCATCCTCACCGCCGGGCTCGACGGCATCGGGCGCAACTTCGCGCCAGAGCTCGCCGCGTGGCGCGACGCGCTCCAAGCGGACAAACCCGACCTCGAGCAGATCGGGCCGCTGCTCACCGAGTCGGGCCACAAGATCCGCGCGCTCGAGACGTTCCTGAATCCGCCGCTCGTGGGCTACACGAAGCCCGGCGCGGCGGCGAACGGCCCCGCGAGCGGGGACGGCAGCAAACGCGGCACCGGTTTCAACCTTTATGGCCACCTCCTGCTCGGCATGGCGGCGATGTTTCTCCTCTTCCTCGGCAGCACCGGCATGGGCGACCTCCACCGCGAAATCGAGCTCCGCACGCTCGCGCGGTACCAGACGCTGCACGTCTCGCTCGCGCCGTTTCTCGTGGCGAAGGTGGTGTTCACCGGCCTGATGCTGGTGCTCTGCGCCGCGATCATCCTCGGCAGCGGCATGGCAGTCTTCGGCGTGACGTGGCACCGGCCGCTCGCGCTCACCGGACTCACGCTCGCGTACGCGGTGTTCGTCGCCGGCCTGATGGCGGTGGTGGTCGCGTGGATTCCGGACCAGCGCAAGGCCGACCCGGTGCGCTCGATGTTGAGCATGCTGCTGGCGTTCGGCGGCGGGTGCGCGTTTCCGCCGGAGATGATGCCGGAGTTCTTCCAAGCGCACGTGATGCCGTTGCTGCCCACGCAGTGGTTCGTCGCGACCGCGCGGGCGGTCGAGTACGGCGGCGATGCCAGCTGGCCGGTCACGGCGGGCAAACTGATGCTCGTCGGCGGGGCGTTGCTCGCGGCCGCGGCGGCGATTTTCCGGCGCCGTTTCGCGAAAGGAGTCCGCGCGTGAAAAACATCCTCCTCATCGGCCACAATGAGCTGCGTCTCTTCCTGAAGAGCCGCGCGTCCTTCGTCTGGTTGTTCCTGCTGCCGCTCGCGTTCGTCGCCGGCATGAAGCAGGTCCACTACGCGCACGAGGCGTCGAACCGCTTCCCGCCCGTGCGCATTGAGAACGCCGACACCGGCTTCCTTGGCAATGTCTTCATCGACGTGCTGAGCGCGCAGCGCCTGTGGCGCCACGATCCGGTGAAACAACCAAAGGTGCGGCCCGTGCTCTCGGTGCGGATCCCCGCGGATTTCACCCAACGCGTGCTCGCGCAGAAGGCGTCGAACGTGGAGCTCGCGCCGGTCCCCGGCAGCGAGGATGCGCAGGGCGACGCGATGCTGATCGAGGCGCGGTTGCTGCGGGCGCTCGTCGCGCTCAACTCCCACCTTCTCGAAGCCTCCACCCGCGGCACCGCCTGGCCGCCGGACGAGGCGAAGCTGCGCGCCGTGATCGGCCGGCCCGCGGTGGTCGAGCTGCACGCCACGTTCGCCGGCCGCGATCCGGTGCCGAGCGGGATCGGTTTCTCGCTGCCGGGAAATCTGGTGTTCTTCCTAATGATGAACCTGCTCATCTTCGGCGGCGCCACCGTCGCCGCGACGCGCAACTCCGGCGTGTTGCGCCGGCTACTCACTGCGCCGGTTCGCCGCGGCGAATTGATCGCCGGCCAACTCTACGGGCTCTGGCTGCTCGGCGGAGTGCAGATCGTGTTTCTGCTGCTCGCGGGCAAACTGCTCTTCCATCTGAACCTCGGTGCCAACGCCCCCGGCGTGCTGCTGGTGCTGCTCGTCTTCGCCTGGGTGTCGGCGGCGCTCGGCGTGTTGATCGGCTCGCTGCTCAACGCCCCGGATCGCGTGGTCGGCGTGTGCATCCTCGCGAGTTTGCTCATGGCCGGCGTGGGCGGCTGCTGGTTCCCGCTGGAGCTGGCGCCCGACTCGCTGCGCCTCGCGGGCCACTGCGTGCCATCGGGCTGGGCGCTGGATGCGTTGCACCGGCTGATCAGTTTTGGCGGCGAACTCGGCTCGGTGGTGAAACCGCTGGCCGTGCTCGCCGGGTTCGGGGCGGCAGCCACCGCGGCCGCGGCGCGCTGGTTTCGCGTGTAGCGCGCGGCGGCCGGCGAGCGCTCGGGCGGCCTGCATCCAGATACTCGTTGACGGCGGAGCGAGCGCACGCCTTAACCAGCCGTTCCTACTCGATCGAGACAACCACTCACCACGCTCATCCCCACAATGAGTTCCAAACCTTTCCTGCTCTGCGCGGCGTTGGCCGCGGGGATCTCAGCCACCGTCGCCCACGCGCAGGTGGCTTTGAGCGCCGCCGACTACCTGTCGATCGGCTTGGTCAACACGCTCTCCGACAACATCGGCAATTCCGGCCTGCTGAGCAGCGGCGCCTCGACGGTCGGGAAATACTATCTGACCGGGTATTCGAGCCTGTACGCGCCGACCGTCGGCACATCGTCGACGCTCTACACGCCGATGGCGGAGGCGAGTTTCAACGGGGCTTGGGCTAACAATACCTCGACTTCGCAATGGTACACGCTCTCCCGAGACGGCAATACCGACATCGATCGCCTCCCGGATCCGAGCGACACCTCCGCCAATTTCACGGTCACGCTGAACTTCGACCTGTCGGGCTATTCGGATGCCGGGTTCAACATCAACATGGCGTTCGACGACAGCATCGCCGTTTATCTGAATGGCAATCTGCTGGGACTGACAGGAAACAATTCGAACCGGTATCAGAGCTTGGGGCTGGCCTACGCCGTGACCGAAGGGACGACCAACAACAGCTTCTTGAATCAGGGTGGAGAAAACACGCTCACGTTCGTGATCACCAACTTGAGCAGTGCCCCCGTCGATTCCGCCACCGGGTTCCTCGTGCAGTTCGATGGCCTCGCGGGCAACACCGTCGTCCCAGAGCCCTCGACCTACGGCCTGATCCTTGGTGCCGGTGCGTTGGGCGTGATCACCTGGCGCCGCCGGAAGCAGCGCTGAGCGGACGCCGCCGCGAGCGACGAGCACCGGTTTGCGGCGCTCGTCTTGCGGCTTCCCGATACTCGACAGAGTGATTGCGGCTCAGAGCGTCTTCAGCGCTTCGAGCACCTCCGCCGCCTGCTGCGCGGTCGGCGCCTTCAGGTTCCGCCAGACGAGCTTCCCGTCCTTGAAAAGAAACGCCTGTCGCGCCGCGAAGCCCATCGTCGTGGGCACGCCGAACGCCGCAGTGACCTTCTTCTCGGAGTCGGCGATCAGCGGAAACGGCAGGTGGTACTTCTCGCGAAACGCCTTCTGCGCCTCCACCTCGTCGGTGCTCACTCCCACGACCTGCACCCCCTTGGCGGTGAGATCGGCGTAGGCGTCGCGCAGACTGCACCCTTGGGCGGTGCAGCCGGGCGTGTCGGCCTTCGGGTAGAAATAGACGAGGAGGAAACCGGCTTTGCCGGCCTGCGCGAGATCGAGGGTGGAACCAGCATCGGTCGGGGCGACGACCGCGGGGACGGCCGCGCCCACTTCGAGTGGCTCGGCGGCGGCGCGCAGACCGAGGAGTGAGAGGATCATGGTGGCGAGAACGAGCAGACGTTTCATGGGTAGGCCGCGGAGGGTAGGCGAAGCGCGGGCTCGCGCAAACGCGCCCGCCAGATCAACCTCCGGCCGTGTCCAAGCCCCTGCTATTCGCTTTCGCTCTCGCCGTCGTATTCGCCGATTGTGCGGCCGCCGCGCCGCGCGCCCGCCCCTCGGACTGGGCCGAGCCGCTCATCGGGACCTCGCTCGCCAATGCCTACCGCGTCAGTCCCGAGCTCTACCGTTGCGAGCAACCCACCGCCGCGAATCTCGCCGATCTGCAAGCGCTCGGCATCCGCTCGGTGCTCAACCTCCGGAAACACCATCGCGATCCCGCGACGTTTGCCGCCGCCGGACTTCAGCTCCTCGCCGAGCCCATGAACGCCGGCGAAGTCACCGAGGAGCTGCTCGTCGCCGCGCTCCGCCAGTTCCGCGACGCACCGAAACCGGTCGCCGTGCATTGCTGGCACGGCAGCGACCGCACCGGGGTGTTCGTCGCCGCGTATCGTCTCGTTTACCAAGGCTGGACGCGCGAGGCTGCGATCGACGAGTTTCGCAACGGCGGCTACGGCTACCACGCGCGCTGGTACCCCAACCTCGTGGAGTTGCTGGCGAAACTCGATGTCGCAGCCCTCCGCGCGAAAGTCCTCGCGCCGGACACCGCCACCACCGCTCCAGCCGCGGCAACAACGCCGCCTATCGCCGAAATCCCCGCTCCCGCTGCACAGCCCTGACCGGGGCTCGCGTACGCCGGGCACCTGCACCGGCCGATCGCGACCTCCGAAAATGACTCCGGCCCGGACTTCTGTCCGGGCCGGAGGTGTTTTACTCTTTGACGCTGTTGTAGTCGTACCCGGCGATCACGAAGATACCGGCAACGGCGACACAGGCGATGATAAGGGTGATCATATTTGGTTACCCTCCTTTGGTTTAGGCCTCCCCTCCGTGGGACACACGGAGCTTCGGCGGTTTCTCTCACCCGGTGTTAGCGGGTGTGGGAAAGTCAGTCTTGGGGGGTGCCGGGCGGCGCTTCATCGCGGACGCCTGCCCGAAGCAGCACTAACAAAGAACGGGGCCCAGAACATCCTTCGGCGCCGAATTGTCAACCGGCAGCTCATCGGGCTTTCCCTGAAATGCACCGCGACGCGGCTCGGCCACATTGGCCATCAACCACTTGAGCCGCAGGTTACGTTTCGACGGCGATCCCGGTCGCCGTGTACCACCCCGACCTTGGACGAGCCCGCAAGCGGGATACTCGACTCTCGACGCTCGAGCCCCGACCGAGCCGCCCCGACTCAGCCCTCCGTCCGCGTCTGGCCGCCCTCGGTATTGATCCAGTCGGGCTCCGCTTCGCGCAGCGACTGGAGATCCGGGTCCTCCAACGCGTTTTTGAGAAACGTGCTGTCCAACGCGATCGCCCGCACCACCCGCGCCTTCGCATCCGCGAGATCGCCGAGCAGGCAGGCGTAACAACCGAGGTTGAACTGGATCGTGGCGTCCTGCGGGTGATGCGTCTCCGCCTCCAACAGCACCTTCGCCGCGGCCTTCACACTCGTGGCGCGCCGCGCCGCATATGCCAGGATGATCCACCAGCCGGCCTCGCCGGGATCCTCCCCGACGAGCTCCTTCGCATAGGTGCGCAGCGCTCGCCATTGCTCGGTCGCCTGCAACATCCCGACGCGCAACGCCACCACCTCGGGCCGCCGCGCCTCTTCGACCGGGATCGCCTCCAGCTCAGCTTTGGCCTCTTTGACCATGCCGAGTTCGAGATAACCACGTACGTGCGAGATGCGCCATTTCAGGTCCACACCGCACAACCAACCGAGCCGCTCCGCTTTGGCAACGACGCGCTCGCACGAACCCCGCCGCCGCTGGTCACGGCGTGAGGATTTCATTCCTCTCACCCGCCCCGCTCTCGCCTCTCGCCTTTCACCTCTCGCCTCTCGCCTCCCCTCAACCCATCCGCCGGAAAAACTCGCCGCCGCTCCCGCCGCCCTCGCTGGCCGCGCCCGTAGCCGGCCGCACCTTGCGCACGAACGCCGGTATCGGGTGCACGTGCTGCAGGATGTGCGGCCGCTCGAGCCCGTGCGCGAGCATCAGCTCCTCGTTGCCCAGCAACTCAAGCGTCGGGCCGTCCGCCACGATCCGCCCACCAGCGAGCACGATCGAACGCGGACACAGCTCCACGACCATCTCGAGATCGTGCGTGGCGATGAGCTTCGTCGCCGGGATCTCCTGCAACAGCTTCTTCAGCTCCCGCCGCCCCCGCGGATCGAGCCCGCTCGTCGGCTCGTCGAGCACGAGAATCGACGGCTCATACGCGAGCACGCCCGCAAGACACGCGCGCCGTTTCTCGCCCTGGCTGAGGTGATGCGGCGCGCGGCGTTCGTAACCGCCGAGACGCACTCGCTCCAACCCCGACCGAACCCGCTCCGCCACGGTCTCACGCGGCAGCCCGAGCTGCTCCGGTCCAAACGCCACATCCTCCGCCACAGTCGCGCAAAACAACTGGTCGTCCGGATCCTGAAACAACACCCCGATCTGCCGCCGCACCGTCTCGAGCGTACCCGCCGCCACCGCCGCGCCGTGGATCCGCACCGCGCTCGCGGCGGCGTTCACCGGTTTCTCCGGCAGGATGCCGTTCAGGTGCAGCAGCAGCGTCGATTTCCCGGAGCCGTTCGGGCCGAGCAGCCCCACGCACTCGCCCGGCGCCACCGTGAAACTCACTTCGCGCAACGCCTCCGTGCCGTCCGGATAACGGTAGCCGAGCCGCGTCACCTCGATCGCCGGCGTCATCGCCACCCCCTCGCGCACATCGCCAGATAGATCCGCTCCGCGCGCTCCGAAGCACGCACAAACATCCGCCCCACGACCTCGCCGGGCAACGCCCACGCGAACCGCCGCGGCGCCACCAGCGTGCGACTGGCCCGCGCGCGTTGCATCCGCTGCGCTTCGTCCGCGAGCACGAAAAGGTACCGCTGCATGAGCGTCAACGTACTCACCAGCAACGCCGGCACGCCCGCGCGGCGCAACACGCCCGGCAGCGCCGCGAGCGGCGTCACCGCGCCGAAGACCACGGCTGTCGCCAGACAGAGCCCACCGCGCAACGCCACCGGCCGCCAGCCCGGCCCCGCGCCGCCGTGCCAGCTCGCCGCGAGCGCCGCCCCCGCCACGAACGGCGCGAACCACACGAGCCGGAGGAATACTTTCGCCACGTTCACCCGCCCCGCGACCATCGCGGCCACGAGCACACCGGCGACCGCCCCATGCCACCAGATCCAGGAGACAGGCAGCACCGCCGTGCCGAGCACGAGCGTGAGCATGACCGCCAGTTTCAACCCCGCCGGCTGACGCTCCAGCCAGCTCTCAGCACGCCGCTCGTGCCGCAGGTTGTCTGCGTGCGGGTGGCCGTGCGTCGCGCCGAGATGGATGCCGCTCATGGTTCGGAGCGAAGAGCTAACCGCAAAACCGCCCACCGCCGCAAAGCCCGAAATCGCCCCCGCCACTCACCTCGCAGTTTCTTGGCCGACCACCAACACGTGCACGCCACCCACGCTCACGATCGCCTCGGCGCCGGGCCCGATCACCGTGCGTCCCGCCGCCGAATCCCGCGCCGCAAGCGGCTGCCCGAGCGCGCGCCGCACCTCAGCGGCCAGGGCCGGCGCGAGCCGGAACACGGCCGCTTGCTCCGCGTCGGCGCCGATCGTCGGCGTCCCGGCCGTCGCCATGAGGCCGGGCGCGTTGCGTCGCGCCCAGTTCTCCACGCACCCGACGAGCAGCACGTACGGCAGCGGCCGAAACTCCGCCCAATAACCATACTCCTCCGCAAATGGCGCCCGCCCCAGCGCCATCCGATACGCGCGCTCGATCACCCGCCGATATTCGTCAGGCCGGTCGGCGAGCGCCGCGAGCAACACCGACGTGTGTTCCGAGTAGAACCGCGCCGACGCCGCATCGACCTCCGCTTCGCTCGCCGCCGCGCCGAACACATCGCGGTACGCCCGCGCAAACGTCGCGCGGCGCTCCGTGGCATCGTCACGCAGCTTTCGTCGCGCCGCGTCGAGCATTGCCGTCAACGTGCTCGCATCCCGCGAGTCCCAAGTGGAGCGCTCCTCGATCGTGGTGCAGCGCCCGTACGCCACCAACCCGGCCGCCGTCCCGCGGTCCGCCTCGGCCGCGCACGCCGCGTGTAGTGGCGCCTCGGTGGTGACAATCGCCAGCGCCGCCCAGACTCGGAAGAAGTTCATCCACCGAGCGTGCCCGCCGCCCTGCGCGCCTCAACCACCGCGCCGTCGCAACAGTCGACCAATTCAGCCCCGGGGCCTCTCGCCCGCCTCCGCGCCACGCACGACCATCCGGCTTAGTAGCACCGCCAGACCGAACACCACCAGCGCACCGACGACGCCCGCGAGCGCCGTCGCCAGCGTTTCGTTCCCGATCCAAGGGAAAACATAATCCGCCATCGGCGCCGTCGCCGCGGCGTGCGCCGCGTGATCGAAGCCGAGCCGCGCCGCCACCACCTCGAGTCCATCCGGCCACGGACAGGCGAACGGCGCCGCGAACAACACCACACCGAGCGTCGCCAGCACGCCGTAGCGCACGAAGCCGCGCCCGCCGCCCGCATCGGTCGTCGGAACACCGGCCAGCTCCGGCCGCGCGCGCGCCACCGCCGCAAAGGCCAGCGCGCTGATCGCGCCCTCGCCGAGTCCGATCAACATATGGATGCCGGTCATCGCCGGCAGCGCCACCGACCAGCCGACCGTGCCCGACCACGCGAGCTGTCCGGCGCACGCGAGCGCCGAGGCCACCGTCGAGCACCAACCGGCGAACGCCATCGCGGCCACTCGCCCGCGCAACCCGGGCAGCACGCGCGCCACGGCGCGGTAGACCGCGAGGCCAGCCGCCGGCGCGACCACCGCCATGTTGAAGACGTTGGCGCCGAGCGCCGTCACGCCGCCGTCGGCAAAAAGCGAACACTGCGCGAGCAGCACCGTCGTCATCACGATCACCGCCGCCGGCAGCCCGAGCAGCGCCGCGATCAACGCCCCGCCGATCAGGTGCCCCGACGTGCCGCCTGCGACGGGAAAGTTCACCATCTGCGCCGCGAAGACGAAGGCCGCGCCGAGCCCGAGCAGCGA
>DATGXO010000050.1:0-9762 GCA_035298965.1 Opitutaceae bacterium
GCTGGGACCAACTCGCGCAACTCGAGCACGCGGCCGACGCACGGCTCGCCGCGCGTGGCGTGGCGACGTTGCAGGCGGTGTCGATCGCGGCGGCGCGCGCGCCGGCTGCACCGCCGGACGGCGTGCGGCGGCTGGCGCTGCTCGGCGTGCCGGATCCGCTGCCGCTGGCGCTCGGCGTCGCCGAAGAATGGAGTCGCACCATCGAGGTTGAGGTGCTGGCGTTCGGACCGGCGAATGGCGCCGAGCTGTTCGACGACTGGGGCCGGCCGCGACCGGAACTCTGGTCGGCGCGTCCGCTCGCGCTGACGCGTTTCGAGGAGCAGGTGCAACTCTGCGCGGATCCGGCGGCGCAGGCGACGGCGATGGCCACACGTCTCACGGCAGGCAAGGACCGGCCGGGTCTTGTCGGCGCGGGCACGGCGGATCCGGAGGTGCTGCCGCTGCTCGCAGCCGAGTTGCGCGCGGCTGGCGTGCCGTGCCACCTGCCGGAGGGAAAACCGCTGTTGCAGCAGGCGCTGGCCGGACTGATCGAGGCGCTCGCGGGGGCGGTGCGCGACGACGATTGGCCCAGCGCGCTGCGGCTCGCGCGGCGCACGGAGGTGCTCGATTTTCTCGTGGCGACGACAGCGGGCGCTTCGGTCGCGGGCGTGCTCGCCGGTCTGGACGCGCTCCACGCCACCCATCTGCCGCCGACGCTCGCCGAGGCACGGCGGCACGCGGCGTCGCTCGAGGGCGAGTATCCGGGCCTCGGCGGCGCGTTGGACGAACTGAGCGCGCTGCTCGACGAGTTGCGCGGCGACGGTTTTCCCGAGGCTTGGCTGGCGGTGCTCGCGCGGTTGCACGAGCGACGTCAGCTCGATCTCGCGCGGGCGGAAGATCGCGAGTTTGCCGAGGCCGCGGAGGCGTGGCGTGCGGCGGTCGAGGAAGTGGCGCTTGCGGCGGGCGGCCGGGAACGATCCGGAATGGCGGGCGTGAAGCCCGCCCCACCGGCGGAGCTGTGCGACCAAGGTCGCACCCTACGGGCGGACGATCTTTGCGCGCTGGCGCTGCAGCTCTTCGGCGCGGGGCGGACGTTCGAGGACAAGACGCCGGGTGCGGTGGAACTCGACGGTTGGCTGGAGCTGGTTTTTCGCGACGAGCCGTTGCTGTTGGTCGCCGGGCTCAACGACGGCGGCGCGCCGGAGGCGGTGACGGGACATGCGTTTCTGCCGGAGTCGCTGCGCGAGCGGCTCGGGCTGAAGACCAACGTCCAGCGGTTCGCGCGCGATGCGTGGCAACTGGCGGCGCTGGCCGCGTGCCGCGTCGAGGCGGGGCGGCTGGAGGTTTTCCTCGGGAAGGCGTCGGCGGGGGGCGATCCGCTGCGTCCGTCGCGGCTGCTGTTCCAGTGTCCCGATACGGAGCTGCCGGCGCGCGTGCGGTGGCTGTTTCGCGAGCTGCCGCCGGCGGGCGGGAATCTCGCCTGGCAGCGGGCGTGGCGTTGGCGGGTGCCATGGGTCGGCGCGCCGGCGCGGCTGCGCGTGACCGGTTTCCGCGACTATCTGGCGTGTCCGTTCCGGTTCTACCTGCGGCACCGGCTCGGGATGGAGCCGGTCGAGGCGGCCAAACGCGAACTCGACGCGCGCGACTTCGGCACGCTTGTGCATCGCGTGCTGGAGCGGCTTGGTCAGGAGACGGCGTGGCGCGACTGCACCGACGGCGAGGCGCTCGCGCGGGAGTTCGACGCGGCGCTCACGGCGGTCGTGGCGGCGCGGTTCGGCGAGGAGCTGTCGCTGCCGCTCGTCGTGCAGGTGGAGTCGGCGCGGCAGCGGTTGGCGAAGGTGGCGCGGTTGCAGGCGGCGGAGCGCGCGGCCGGCTGGGTGATCGACCGCACGGAGTGGAAGTTGCCGGCGGGCAGGCTGCTGCTCGGTGGTCTCGAACTTTCGGGCACGATCGACCGGATCGAGCGGCACGAGGCGTCGGGTCGCTGGCGCGTGCTCGACTACAAGACGTCGGAGACGGCGAAACTTCCCGAGCAGGCGCACCTGCGCAGCGATCGCGCGGGCGCGGCATGGCTCGCGGAGGCGCGTGTGGAGCTCGCCGGGAAAGCGCAGCGTTGGACGGATCTGCAGTTGCCGTTGTACCGCTGGGCGCTCGGCGAACTGCTCGGCGCGCGCGACGTGGAGATCGGTTATTTCAACCTGCCGAAGGCCGTGAGCGAGACGGCGGTCGCGGTGTGGCCGGATTTCGACGACGCATGGCAGGAGGCGGCGCTGCGCTGCGCGGCGGCCGTCGGCGCGGGCGTGAAGGCAGGGCGGTACTGGCCGCCGGTCGAGGAGCCGGAGAACGACGCGTTTGCGGCGCTGGTGCACGGCAGCGCGGCGGAGAGTTTCGACGTGGGCGGATGGCCGGGGGTGGCGAGAGGCGAGGGGCTTGAGGCTAGAGACGAGAGGCGAGAGGCGAGAGGCGGGGACGCGGCGGCGCGGGGCGCGGAGGGGCGGGAGGTGCGGCCATGAGCGCGCTGCGGCACGAGATGATTTTTGCGTCGGCGGGGTCGGGGAAGACATACGCGCTCACGACGCGGTTCATCCGGCTGCTCGCGCTTGGTGTGGCGCCGGAGCGGATCGTGGCGCTCACGTTTACCCGCAAGGCGGCGGGCGAGTTTTTCGGCGAGATCCTGAACCGGCTCGCGGCGGCGAGCACCGATGCGACCAAGGCCCGCGCGCTCGCGGCGGCGGTGGAACGCGAGGGGCTGACGAGCGGCGATTTTCTGCGGCTGCTGCGCGCGATGATCGGCGCGATGCACCGGCTCAACCTCGGCACGCTCGACGGGTTTTTCGCGAAGATCGTGCGCGCGTTTCCGCTCGAGCTCGGGCTCAGCGGCGAGCCCGGCGTGCTCGACGAACACGCGGCGGCCGAGGAGATGCGGCGCGTGTTTGCGCGCTTGTTCGCGGCCCGCGGCGGGCTGACGCCGGAGCAGCGCGCGTTGATCGAGGCGTTCAAGCTCGCGACGTTCGGCACCGAGGGGAAGAGCGTGGCGGAGAGTTTCGACCGCTTCGTGGCGGAGCATCTCGCCCTGTGGCGCGGCGCGCCCGATACGGCGTGCTGGGGCGACGTGGCGCGGATCTGGCCGCGCGGTTTTCCGTGGGCCGCGGCGGCGGACGACGCGGCCACGGCGCGCGCGGCGGAGGAGATCGTCGAGTGGGCGCGGCGCGCGCCGGAGCTGAAGGACAAACCGCGGGCGCGTTGGCTGGCCTTCGCACAGGAGGCGATGGACTGGACGCCGGGGCAGCCGTTGCCGAAGAACTTGGAATTCGTCCTGGAGAAGGCGCTTGCGGATTGGGCGAACGTGGAGGCGGGCGACGCGGTGCTGACGATCGACCGGCAGAAACTTGCGCTCGGGCCCGAGGTGCTCGAGCCGCTGGCGACGCTCGTGCGGCGGGTCGTGGGACTCGAGCTCGGTCGCCGAATGGTGGTGACGCAAGGCATCGCGGCCGTGATGCGGGCGTTCGACAAGTTGTACGACTCCGAGGTGCGGCGCGCGGGGCGGCTGACGTTTGCCGATCTCCAGCAGTTGCTGGCACCGCAACGCGGCGGCGGGCTGGTGGGCGCGGCGCTCGACTACCGGATCGACGCGCGGCTGGACCACTGGCTCTTCGACGAGTTTCAGGACACGAGCTACCAGCAGTGGAAGATTCTCGAGACGCTTGTCGACGAGGTCGTGCAGGACCCGGAGGGGCGGCGGAGCTTGTTCTACGTGGGCGACGTGAAGCAGGCGATCTACACGTGGCGCGAGGGCGACCCGCGGTTGTTCGCGCACGTGGCCGAGCGCTACCGCGCGACGGGCGGCGGCGGCATCGTGCCCGGCGAGCTGAACGATTCGTGGCGCTCGGGTCCGGAGGTGATCGAGCTGGTGAACCGCGTGGGCGGCGCCGAAGCGGTGTATTCCGAGCTGTTTCCCGAAGCGGCGCCGGAGTGGAACCGGCATTGGCGCGCGCACCGCAGCGCGCGACCGGACCATCGCGGTCAGGCGGCGTTGTTGGTCGCCGACGACGAGGCTGGACGCTGGGCGACGACGTTGCGCGTGTTGCAGGAGATTCGGCCGACGCAACGCGGGCTCACCTGCGCGGTGCTGGTGCGGCGCAACGATGTGGGCGCGCGGCTCGCGGATTACCTGCGGCGCGAGGGCGGCATCGCGGCGGTGGCCGAGGCGGATCTGCGGATCGGCACGGACAACCCGGCGGCGACGGCGCTTGCGGCGTTGTTGCAGGCGGCGGCGCATCCGGAGGACGGGTTTGCGCGGCGTCAGGTCGAGATGTCGCCGCTGGCGGAGTTGATCAGCGGGACGCGCGGTCTGGCGGAGGCGGCGGCGCTGAGTCGTGCGGTACTCGCGGCGATCGAGGCGGACGGTTTCGAGGCGTGGCTGGCGGGTTGGGCGCGGCGGCTGGAGGCGATGCTCGAGCCCGGCGACCGTTTCACGCGGCTGCGGTTGCGTCAGCTCGTGGCGGCGGGGCGCGTCTTCGACGAGCGCGGTGGGCGGGACGTGGATGCGTTTCTGCGTTTCCTCGGCGAGACGACGGTGCGCGAGCCGGAGGGTGCGGGCGTGGTGCGCGTGATGACGTTGCACAAGTCCAAGGGGCTCGGCTTCGACGTGGTCGTTTTGCCGGATCTGGAGGGACAGAAGCTGGCGCAGCGGCGCGACGGACCGGCGGTGCGCAAGGCGGCGGACCGCTCGGTCGCATGGGTGCTGCAACACCCGGGGGCGTTGCTCGCGGAGTGCGACCCGGTGCTGCGCGAGTACCAGGCGGAGGCGATCGCGGAGAACTGCTACGAGCAGCTCTCGTTGCTGTACGTGGGGCTCACGCGGGCGAAGCGGGCGACTTACGCGGTGATCGAGCGGCCGGGCCGGTCGAGTTCGCTGAATTTCCCGCGGTTGCTCACGGCCACGCTCGGCGCGGAGGAGCGCGAGGTGCGCGTGGGCGCGGCGGCGCTTGTCGGCACGTGGAGCGCGGGCGAGGGCGAGTGGTTTGCGGCGATTCCGGAGCGAGGTGAAATGGCGGCGGAGACTTCGCCGGAGGCCGAGCCGCCGGCGCAATCGGTGGCGGCGCGCCGGAGGGCGGCGGAGGCGGACCGAGCGGAGTTGCGCGCCGGCGACGCGGTCGCGCGCAAGGCGAGCTTGGTCGCGATGCGGCCCTCGGCGTTGCGGCCGGGGCGCGTGGCGGCGGGCCGGTTGTTCGGCGCGCCCGGCGGGCAGGCGGCGGCGGAATACGGGACGCGCGTGCATGCGTTGCTCGCGGCCGTGGAGTGGCGCGATGGCGCGGACGTGGAGCGATTGACGGCGGCGGTGCCACGCGAAACAGGCGAGATCTGGGCCGAGGCGCTACGGGAGGCGGAAGCCTGCGTGCAGGCGCCGGAACTGGCGCGTGTTTTTGAGAAGCTGAACCCGGGCGACGAGGTGTGGCGTGAGCGCGGTTTCGAGGCAGTGTTGGAGGGCGTCTGGGTTTCGGGCGTGCTCGACCGGGTCGTGATCCGGCGCACGGCGGCCGGGCGGGTGAATGCCGAGGTTTACGATTTCAAGACCGAGCGCGGGGTGGGGGCCGAGGAGTTGCGCGCGCGACACGCGGGACAGTTGCGCTGGTACGCGGCGGTCGTGGCGCAGTTGCTCGGCGTGGAGGCGGGCGCGGTGCGGGCGTTTGTGGTGGCGACGGCGGAGCGCAGTTCGGTGGCGATGGCGCTTTGATCGCGAGAATGGGCTTTACTCGCGCGCGGCGAGTCCGCAGAACGCACCTTTTCAATCAACTCCGACACCCATGGGAAATCTCAAGAAGAAGCGCCGTCTGAAGATGGCGAAGCACAAACGCCGCAAGCGCCTCAAGGCGAATCGCCACAAGAAGCGTACTTGGCAGAAATAGCCTGAGATTGGCCTCGTGGGCGTCGTGCAAACGACGCCTTCTTTTTTTGCGGGAGTGGAGGTGTCGGTGCGGCGCTGGCGTGGGGCTGAAAACGCTGTCAAAACCGGGCGCCATCGGGTGGATTTCGCTTTAGACCTTGAGGGTCCGGCCGACAGAGGGGTAGTAGGGTAAACGTACCAGCCATGCACTCGCGCCGTGTTGTTCGGCACGGCTGCCCTCGCCTCTCCCCATGCTTTTCTCTGGAAAGTCCAACGGTTACTTCGTCGAAATCAACGAGTACTCGACCCTAGTCGCCCGCACGAGTTCGTCCGCGGCGCCGCTGGTGGTTGAAAAAGTGGAGGAACTGGCGGCCGGCACGGCGGGTTTGGCCACGGCTTTCGAGAAGATCGCGGGCCCGCGGCGCGGCGGCTATCGCCACGCGGTGATCGGCATCTCGCCCGAGCGGCGGTTTGTCCGTCGGGCATCGATCGACCAGAAACGCGGGAAGGACACGGCGGCATTGGAGGAATTGCTCGTTACGCAGTTCCGCGCCGAGCCGGAGAAGATGATGATCGCGATCCTCTCGGCGGCCGACGGCAGCAATCTCGACGCTGGTCTGGCCGCGGGAAAAGAGGTGCTGTTCTGCGGCGGGTACACGGAGGATTTTGCGGGAGCGCAGAAGACGCTGCTCGAGGCGGGCGTGTTTCCCGAGAGCTTGGAGCTCACGTCGGTGGCGACGCTCGGCGGCATGCAGGGGTTGCTCGCGTTGCAGGAGAACAAGTCTCCCGTGCTCGTGCTCGAAGTCGGGCGGGAGTCGACGCATTGCTATATCGTGAACGCGAACGGCGTCGACCTTGCGCGGCCGATCCCCCACGGCATCAACTCGATGATCCCGGTCGCCCAGAAGGAACTTGGGCTCCGCGACGAAGAGGCGGCCGCGAAGCTGCTTTTCTCGAACACCTTCGATTTCACCGGCATGGGTCCGAACCTGGTGAAGCGGCTGCTGAAGGAGCTGCAGTCCTCCATCGGATTTTTCGAGGTGCAGACGGGCCAGTCGATCGGGCAGCTCTGCTGCTCCGTGTTGCCGCCGGCGTTCAGCTGGCTGAGCGGGACGCTGGCGAACGCCCTCGGCGTATCGCAGCTGCAATCTGATTTGAAGCCATGGGCCGAGAAGCAGGGGATCAAGTTCGCGGCCGGCCTGTGCAACGACGGTATCCCGGCGCACTGGATGGGCCTGCTGAGCCTGATCGCCAAACACCAGCCTGTGGCCACGACAAAATGAAAGCCGCCAAACAATCTGTTCCGACGTATTGGCATCCCACCTTCCGGATCGAGCGTGAGCTGCCCGATACGAAGGTGATCCGCACCTCGTTCGCCGTGAATGCCGTGGCCATCGCCGTCGCACTCGCGTCGGGAGCGTTTCTCTACAGCCGGGAGTCGGCATTGTCCGAACTTCGCGGACAGATCCAGGCGGAGAACGCCAAGATCGAAGCGGCGAAGCCCCGTGTCTCGAAGGCGCAGGAACTGCAGAAGCAGTTTTCTGAAGGCGAGAAGAAGATTCGCGAAATCGAGGCCTTCGTTGCGCCGAAGCTCGTTGCCTCGGAATTTCTGATCACGATTTCCGAGACGCTGCCGCGCTTGGTCACTCTTGATTCGATCGAAATGGCGACGGATGTGATTCGTTTGCGCGGCGCGGTGGTGGGTTCCTCCGAACGTTCCGCGCCGTTGGCGAATGCCTACGCCGAGCAACTGGGCAGCATTCCGGCGTTCAAGGAGCAGATGGCTGCGATCAAACTCAATAATCAGGTCCGTGACCAGACGAACGACCGCTTCACCTTCGAGATCGAGCTCAAGCTGAAGTCGGGAGCCAAATCGGCCGGCAAAAAATGAGAGCCCAGCGCTCGACCAATGACAGCCATGAGTAAGGATCAATCCCCCAAGGCTTTTGCCCTCCGCTACCCGCTCGCGCTGGCGAGCGCCGGCGTGGCGCTGCTGCTAGCTGGCGTCACCGCATTCCGTTTTTCGTCGTTGGACGAGGCGACGACCGAACTCGAGAGCCTGCGCTCCGACGCGCAGAAAGCAGAGCGCAACGTGCGCAATGCCTCCGGCATCGAGCAGCACCTCGAGGTCCTCACGAAAAATGTGGGACGACTCGAATCGATGTTGATCGGAGTCGACGATGTTTCGGGCAACCAGGCTTTCTTCTATCGATTGGAGACCAATACCGGCGTGCGCATCGTGGTGCTGCGGCCGGGCGGTGCAGCCAAGGATGCCGCCAAGACCGCTTCGTACGTACCAGCCGGCTTCAACGTGGTGGTGCAGGGAAGCTACGCGCAGATCGTAGCCTTTCTCGGCGCGCTCGAGGACCGCGAACGGCTCTACCGCCTGAACGATTTCACCATCCAACGCGCGTCCGATCAGCAAGCCGGCGGCGGCCCCGAAGTCGCCCTCAACCTCAACCTGCAGCTCCTCGCCAAGAAGTCATGATACGTCGGATCGCACTGTTCACCTTGGCATTGCCGTTGGCGACCATCTCCCTCCGGGCGCAAGGCTTGGTCTCGACCGCAGCCAGCCGCGACGCGGTCCTCGAAAGCGCATCCCGGATCGCTACCCCGGCGGGGACGACGGCCGCGCTGACGAAGGGCGCTGTGGATCCGTTCAATCCTCCGGCTGCGAACCTCCGCTGGGATGTCACACCCGACGCAGGCACGAAGTCGACGGGCCTAACCGACGAACAGCTGGCGAAGGCCTTAATTGATGCACTCAAGCCGACCGGCAGCATTCAACTTGGGGGCGAGCCTTATCTCCTTTTCACTGAACGGCGGCAAAAAATCGGTGATAAACTGCTCGTGACACTCGACAGGGTTGAATACGTGGTCGAGATCGTCAGCATCGCGAACAACCGGTTCCGCATCCGCTACAACGGTCAGGATGTCGAACGATCCATCAAATGATTCTCCGTATGAAACGTCACAAACTCCTTGTCTTCGCTGCTGCATCGTTCTGTGCCCTGCCCTTGGTGGCGCAGACCAGTGCTCCGGCCGTCTCCCCCGACGCGCCGACTCCTTCAACCGCCACCTTGAGTGAGAAGAAGGATCTCATTTCGGTCGATTTCCCGAACGAGGAAATCAGGACGATTCTCCGGAATGTCGCCGATATGTTCGAGCTGAACCTCGTCGTACCCGAGACGCTGCAGGGTCGCACTTCGATCAAGTTGCGCAATGTCACGTGGCGGCAGATCTTCCGCGAGGTTCTTACGCCCGTCGGTTACGCTGTGATCGAGGACGAGAACATCATCCGGGTCGTGAGTGTGGATGCCCTTGCGCAGGAGCCGAATGTCACTGAAGTGTACATTCTAAATTACGCGGAAGCCTCCAAGATCCTCCCGACCATATCCGGCATGGTGGAAACGGCTGATCCCGTGAAGGGCCGCATTCAAGTCGACCAGCGCAACAACGCCTTGGTCGTCACCGAGCGTCCTTCGCGTCAGGAGAAGATCAAACCGATCATCGCCAAGCTCGATGTCGCGACCGCTCAGGTCATGATCGAGTCGAAGTTCATCGAGGTGACGAACAATGACGGCAGCGATGTGGGCATGAACTGGTCGTCGCTGAAGAATTTCTCCATAAAGCAGGGCGCGATCAACTCGGAGGCCCAGCACATCGAGGACATCAAGGACGGGAAGATCACCTACGCCAAGGGCGCCATTGCCGATCAGTGGAAGAACTCCCTCCAGTCGCTCTTCGATGCGCCGCACCTCGTCACCTCGA
Source organism: Opitutaceae bacterium (assembly GCA_035298965.1). Classification (GTDB taxonomy): domain Bacteria; phylum Verrucomicrobiota; class Verrucomicrobiia; order Opitutales; family Opitutaceae; genus CAJCBL01. The sequence goes on from DATGXO010000050.1 coordinate 9,638, forward strand.
CCTTCTCCCTCTCGGAGTTCGGCGCGGTGCTCTCCTTCTACGAGTCGCAGAACAATGTGCGCCTGGTCTCGAATCCCACGGTCGTGACGCTCAACAACGTCGAAGCCTCGATCAACATCGGCGAG
>DATGXO010000051.1:0-2504 GCA_035298965.1 Opitutaceae bacterium
GTGGGTGAAGGTGAGTTTCACGCACTCCTTGCCATCGATCGTGGCGTCGGCGCCGAGTTCGACCTTGCCGCCACGTTTTTCGATGCCGCGGTAGAAGAAGAGATTTTCCCAGGTGTTCGCGCGGAGGCGTTTCACCTGCTGGGCGTCGAGGAGGGAGAGCTGCCACTTCTTGTCGTCGGTGGCGTCGGCGCGGCGGACCCAGGCGTCGTAGCCGTCGAGCGCGGTGGTTTCGACGACCGTATTGGAGCGGCGGATGATGCGCTGTTGGTAGGGCTTCTGGAAAACGATGTCGATGGCGAGGACGACGTTTTCGTCCTTGGTGATCTTCGGGTCGGCTTTGTCGGCCACTTTTTCGGTCGTGGTAAAGGTGCCGCTGAAATGAATGCTCTGGACGGCTTCGAGGGCGGATTCCGACCCGACCGCGGAGCGAGCTTTGCTGATCCAGTGGTCGATGCGCGCGTCGGCGAAAGTCAGGGTAGCGGCAAACAGGGAGGCGGCGAGCGGCGCAAGCAGGCGAAATTTCATGGGGCTAATTGACCCGAAAGGTGGGCAACGGTGCCATGCTGCGCAAGGGGATTTCCCCGGTGAGCGGTGACAAACGCCGCGGCGGTCACGCGAGTCTTTGTCGTCGCAGCAACGTCACGAGCCGGGAGTATCGCCTCGCCCGGCGGCGCCTCCCCACGGAACGGCGATATAATATCACAGTCATCCCATAAGCCGTGATCGGTGGGTGCGTGCGGCGGCTTTGCCGAGTGAAGCACGCGGCGAAGCGGTGAGGGAGGGATGTAAGATTTTGATGGTTTGGGGCGGAGGCGCGGGGGAGTTGCACGTCGGCTGTCCCAGAGTTTAGGGCGCCAAGCCGGGCAGCCAGCTCTGAGCGGGCGGGCCGAGCAGCGCCAAGTGCCCCGATGCTGTCCCATAGCGGCGCAGCAGTTGCGCGAGGTCGCGTCGGGCCCACAGCGCCGCGCGCAACAGCGTGAACAGTCGCAAAAAACTGTGCGCCCATCGACTGCGCCACGCCTGGAAGCGCAACAGCACATACACCAGCAACGCCATCCACACCTGCCAGCGCACCGCGTTGGCGCTGTGCCCGAGGAAGTCCGCGAGTTGCAGCGTCTGTTTGATTTGCTTGAAGAACGCCTCGATTTGCCAGCGGCACCGATACAGCTCCGCCACGCTCGTCGCGCTCCACGTCTCGTGGTTCGTCATGAACGTCATCTCCTGCCAGCGACCGTCCACCTCCACCCGCGCCCGCACCCGCCGCAACCGTCCCGGATAATCCCTTTGGCTCCACTTCCCGCACGGCACCACCCACTCGTCGGCGAGGATGTTTTTGTCCGCCGAGCGCGGCAGGCGTTTGACGACTTTGAACAACGTGTGCTCGCGCGGCCGCGTCACGAAGAACACGCCCCGCGCCGTCAGCTCCGCCAGCAGTTTGAGCACATTATACCCGCGGTCGAAGAGCACGATCTCGCCGGGTTGCAGCCCCGCGCACAACCGCGAGGCGTGCGCCAGTTCCGACTCGCGCGCGCTGCCCACCACGACGAAGCCGGGCAAAAGATTGCGCAGCCCCAGCCGCACGTGGCACTTCGCCGCGGCCTTGCGGCGACGGTGCCGCGCCCAGTCCAGGCACGAGGCCAGCAACTGGATCACCGTCGCGTCCACCACGTGGATCGTCCGGCGGAACCGCCACGCCAGCCCGCGCACCGAGCCTTGGCCGAAGCGCGGGAACTGCGCTTGGAGATGCGCGAGGGTTTGCCAGAACAACTGCTCGGCCATCGCGCAATCGCGCACCTGGTTGGCGTGACTGAGCGCGTTGCGCGAGGGCGGTGTGGCGCCCCGCAGCGCGCGCAACGGCGTCGCCCATAGCCGCAGCCCATCGCAGACATCGTTGAGGCTGAGCGCGCGCGTGCACTGCGCGTAGAGCAGCGCCACCACGTGGCTCCACGGCGTGAACGTGCGCGCTCGCTTATCGACGCCGTGCGCGCGCGCGAGCTTCGGCACGAGGTAGGCCGGAATCAGTTCGACCACTTGGCGCAACACCGTAGATTGCGCCCGGTTCGGTCGCGGTGAGTTCGTTTTTTTTCACACCCTGCCTTCTGGCAGGTTTGAACCCCGCGGCCGAACCACTTTCCCGCCAACTGTGGGACGGCTGTGATATTATATCGCCGCTCCGCTGCAGGCGGCTACGGGAGGCAGGCTGAATCGCGCAGGATGATCACACCTTCGTCGAGAACAGCTCCTCGTGCAGCTCGCCCTCGGCGACGCGCGTCACCGGGCCGGTCATCTTGATGGCGAACTCGTCACCGATTTGGATGCCGATGTGGCCACCGGGCATATGGACGGTGAGGTCGCGGTCGACGAGGCCGAGGCGGTGTGCGACGGCGGCGGCGGCGCTCGAGCTGCTGCCCGAGGCGAGCGTGTAGCCGGCGCCGCGTTCCCAGATTTCAATCTGGATGTTGCCGCGATCGATGACTTTCAGGAACTGGACGTTTGTGCGCTTG